>JBKQQQ010000051.1:0-6365 GCA_052144275.1 Streptosporangiaceae bacterium | reverse complement strand
AACTCGATCGCCACCGACCGCTGGTTCATCGCCCGTGACATGCCCGAACTCGACGCCTACCTGCACTACCGGATGGTCGACGTGTCCAGCATCAAGGAGCTGGCACGGCGCTGGTTCCCGCGGGCCTACTACGCTTCCCCGGCCAAGCACGGCGGGCACCGGGCGCTGGCGGACATCAGGGAGAGCGTGCAGGAACTCCGGTACTACCGGGAGGCGGTGTTCGTGCCGCAGCCAGGCCCGGATTCCGCGACCGCGCGGGAAATCGCTACCCGGTACTCCAAGCCGGGCACCTAGGCATGTGACGCGCGGCGGCTCGGGGACCGCTATACTTTTCGTTAGCCGCGCGATGCCCTTCGGGGCAGCGCGCGTTCTGCTGTCGCCCGGCCGTACGCTAGGTGACGATGGTGGGCGTAGCTCAGTTGGTAGAGCGCCAGGTTGTGGTCCTGGATGTCGCGGGTTCGAGTCCCGTCGCTCACCCCATGTGATGTCTCACGACATCGAGGACACCGTGAATCCTCATTAAGGGTCACGGTGTTTCTTTTTGTGCAGGTCGTGGACGAGTAGCAGGGGGTGGCCTCTCCTCTTATCTCTTGGTTTGTAGTGCGCGGTGTTACACTGCACTACATGAGTCATCCACTCAGCGTCCGCCTGAACGATGCGACCATCGCACGTCTGGGGAAACACGCCAAGCGCGTGCACCTGGCGCCGCGCACCCTGGCTCAGCGTTACGTCGAAGAGGGATTGCGGATGGATGAGCATCCGCTCATCCGGTTCGCCGACGGACCGGCAGGCCGACGGGCCCGGGTGGTGGGGACCGGAAAGGACGTGTGGGAAGTCATCGCAGCCGTCCGCGACAACGGTGGGGACGGCGCCGAGACTGCCCGCTACCTGGAGATACCGCTTGGCCTCGTGCAGGCCGCCATCACCTACTACGGCGCCTACCGAGACGAGATCGATCAGTGGATCGAGATCAATGAGCAGGAGGCCGCCGAAGCGCACGCCGCGTGGGCGGCCGGCCAGGCTGCCGTAAAACGGTGAGACTCCTGCTGGACGAGATGCTCTCGCCAGCCATCGCCCGCGAGCTATGCGCGCGAGGCCACGACGTCCAGGCCGTGGCCGGCCACCCCGAATGGGAAGCGCTCTCGGATCCCCAGGTCATGACGCTCGCACGAACGGAACGCCGCGCCATCGTCACCAACAACGTACGCGACTACCGCCCACTGCACGTCGACGCGGTCACGCCTGGTGGCCAGGGACACTTCGGCATGATCTTCATGTCAGGCAACTACCGGCGCACCAAGAGCGACATCGGACGGATCATCGCCGACCTCGAAGCCAAACTCACCCCGTATCCAGGCGACGAGGATCTCGCCAACGCGGAGGAATGGCTGTAAACCGAGCGCATCGAGAGCGGCGTCGGCCGGATCATCACGGTGCCGACTGCTCATGGCACGCACCATAGACCGTTCGGGGAAATAGATCTTTTGATCTTCAGCGGCGTAAGCCGCCGCTCCCGGCGCACTGAGAGCGTTTCGGGTCAGTCCCAGCGGCGGAAACCGCCTTCGGTGTTGATGACCTGGCCGGTGATCCAGGCGGCTTCGTCGGTGACCAGCCAGGCGATGAGCCGGGCGGGATCGTCGGGCACGCCCCAGCGCTCATGCGGGAAGCGGCGGCGGACGGCCTCGTGGCCTTCGGGCGAGGCGTAGCCGGTGTCGACCGGGCCGGGGTTGACCGCGTTCAGCGTGATCGCCTGGTCGGCGAGCTGGTCGGCCAGGGTTCGGGTGATCGAGGCGAGTGCGCCCTTGCTCGCGGCGTAGGCGACCTCGTGCGTCATCGGGCCGAGTTCCTGGCCGGAGGTCATGAAGACGATCCGGCCGCCGGGGCGGCCGTCGTGCCGGGCGGCGAACGCCTGGGCCAGCAGGATCGCCGAACGGGTGTTGACGGCCCAGTGCGCGTCGAGCATGGCGGCGGTCAGCGTGCCGAGGGGACCGTCACCGCCGCTGCGGGCGTGGTTGCAGACCAGGATGTCCAGGTGCCCGAACTCCGCGGCGGCCGCCTCGACGAGCCGGTCAGGCGCGTCCGGATCCGAGAGGTCGAATTCTCCGTGCTGAATGCGGCCAGCGGTATTGCCAGCGTCGCCGGCCAGGGCTTCGGTCACGCCGGTGAGCACGGCCTCGGGTCCGCCGGGGTCGGCGCCCCACGGCTGGTCACGGTCGTGCGGGGCGTAGTGGTGCAGGAACAGGCTGGCGCCCAGCGCGGCCAGCCTGCGGGCGATGGCGTAGCCGATGCCCGCGCGCCGGCTGACGCCGGTCACCACGGCGACCCGGCCGAGCAGCGGCAGCGGATCACGGCGCAGCTGGGCGGGAGCGGGTTCGGCTGGAGTCATGGCCGCCAGTCTCTTCCAGAAATCTGGATCTTGTCAGGGGGTTGACTAAGCAGCGCCGTTTCGCTACTACGCTCGACTGCGTGCTTACGGAGGAATACCCAGCTTCGCGGTACGGGGAGCGTCATGAGTGAGGACTGGCCACGCGGGTGGTACAGCGACGAGCCGGAGCGGCCCGGCGCCGCTGATCAACGGACTCAGCCGAGCTTCACGCCCAGCTCACAGGGGCAGGGCTCACAGGGGCAGGGCTCACACGGGCAGGGCTCACACGGGCAGGGCCCGCAGAGTGCGTGGCCCGCTCAGCCGCCTTCGCGTTCCTGGCCGGGCGGCACCGGGAGGCCGGGGTTTTCGGGACGGCGCGGGTGGCGGCGGTGGCTGCGGCCCAAGCGCATCCTGGTGATCCTGGCGAGCCTGGTGGTGCTGGCCATGCTGGCCACGGTGGGCCTCTACTTCAGCGTGAGCTCCAAGCTGACCCGGATCAACGTGCTTGTGCCGACCTCGTTCACCTCGGCCGGGACGAACTGGCTGATCGCGGGCTCCGACAGCCGCGGCGGCCTGACCGCGCAGCAGGAAAACCAGCTGGCCCTCGGGCGCGACATCACCGGCGGCCGTTCGGACACGATCATGCTCCTGCACCTGCCCGCCAACGGGACCCGTCCCACGCTGGTCAGCATCCCGAGAGACTCTTACGTGCCGATCCCGGGGTACGGCTACAACAAGATCAACGCCGCCTACGCGATCGGCGGGCCGAAGCTGCTGATCGCGACCGTGCAGAACGTCACCAGGCTGCAGGTCAACCACTTCATGAGCATCGGCTTCGGCGGGCTGGTCGACGTGGTCAACGACGTCGGCGGCGTGCGCATGTGCCTGAAGGCGCCGATGAAGGACCCGCTGGCCGGCCTGAACCTCAAGGCGGGATGCCAGACCCTCAACGGCGACCAGGCGCTCGGTTTCGTGCGGACCCGCGCGTTCACCGAGGGTGACCTGCAGCGCGAGCAGGACCAGCGGGTCCTGCTCAAGGGCATCCTGTCCAAGATGACGTCGGCCGGGACGCTGGCCAACCCGTTCGCGATCATCCCCGCGGCCAACGGCGCGGCGTCCGCCATCTCCGTGGACCAGAGCACCGGCCTGAGCCAGCTGGTCTCCGTCGCGTTCGCGCTGCGGGACCCGGTGACCACGACGGTGCCGTTCGGCCAGTTCGCGAACACGAACGTCGGGTCGGTCGTGGAGTGGAACACCACGGCGGCCAAGCAGTTCTTCAACGACCTCGGCCACGACCAGCCGCTGCCAACGAACCTGATCACGGGTTCATCGGTACAGGGCACCGCCTAGCGGGAGCGGGAGACACCCGGCGAGCGCGAAGCTGAGTGTTCACCCGTTACGTGTATGCAGATAGTGATGGTTGGGTACAAGCCATGAAGAAGCCGGCCCATATCGGTCCATGTACGGATTTACATGAACCTTCATGGACTGACGTAGTACCTACGTTGTTTGGTACGTTCGCTGCGGTACGGATCCGCCGTCCGCAGCCGGAGGTCAGATGGACGATCGCATGGTCCCTCGGCCAGGCGGAGGCGAGGGGCCCGCTGTCAACCCCGGTCTCAACGGGGCCGGGGATCCGCACGGGTTGTCCGCGCGTGAAGTCGAGGTCATGTCGCTCATCGCGGACGGGCAGACCAATGGGGAGATCGCCGCTCGCCTGTTCCTGGCGGAGAAAACCGTGAAGAATCACGTCAGGCGGATCTACTCCAAGCTCGGCGTTGGCTCACGGCCCGCCGCCATCGCCTACTGGCGCGAGGCCTGCGGGACCGCGCACCGGTAACCCCGCCCGGCTCGAGTCGCCAGGCCGTTAGTCGCCGCCTGGCTAGACGACGCTGGCGTTCTCCGGGACGGAGATCATCTCCAGCGGGCCTTCAGGTTATCCTCAGCGTGGCGGGTGACAATATAGAGCATGGACACGCTGACCGATGGGCGGCAGCGACCGGATGCCCGGCTCCTTGTCGTCGAGGACGAGCCGAACATCCTTGAGTTGCTGTCCGCAAGCCTGCGCTACGCGGGTTTCGACGTCGTCACGGCGGCAGCCGGAACCGAGGCGGTACAGGCCGCTCAGCGGCACCGGCCTGACCTGATCGTGCTGGACGTCATGCTCCCTGACATGGACGGGTTCGATGTCATCAGGCGGCTGCGAGGCGGTGGCGCCCGGATCCCGGTCGTCTTCCTGACCGCCAGGGACGCCACCGAGGACAAGATCCGCGGCCTCACGCTGGGCGGCGACGACTACGTCACCAAGCCGTTCAGCCTCGAAGAGGTGATCGCGCGGATCCGCGCCGTGCTCCGCCGGACCCGGGGAGACGGGGTCGAGCCGACGCCGCGACTCACCTTCGCCGACCTCGAACTCGACGAGGAAAGCCACGAGGTATGGCGCGGCGGGGAGCAGATCCAGCTCTCCCCCACCGAGTTCAAGCTGCTGCGGTACTTCATGAGCAACTCCAACCGGGTGCTGTCCAAGATGCAGATCCTCGACCACGTCTGGGACTACGACTTCCGCGGCGACACCGGCATCGTCGAGTCCTACGTGTCCGTGCTGCGGCGCAAGGTCGACACCAAGGAGCCTCGGCTGATCCACACCCTGCGCGGCGTCGGGTACGTGCTCCGGCTTCCATCTTCTTAAGCAGGGCGAGCGGGCATGACAGCAGCGGGAGCGAGCAGCCAGGGCGGCCACGTGGGGGCCCGGCCATGGCAGGCCATACGCCGCTTGTCTGCCCGCACATCCCTGCGGACCAAGCTCGTCACGGCGCTCCTCGCCCTGGTCGCCATTGCGCTGGCGGTGATGAGTTTCGTCGGCGTGGTGGTGTTCGGCAACTACCTGCAGAGCCAGGTCGATGTCCAGTTGCGCAGCCTGGACGCTCAGGTGCAGAACGCCCCCGCCGCTTTCTTGGGGGGACATCACATGACGTTCGTCCTGAACAGCAACGTCGTCGAGGTGCTCTCCGCCAACGGGCAGCCGGTTAACGGGCTCGGCAACTGGCAAAATCTCAGCAATCCCGGACCCGCCATATCAGCCAGCCAGCTTGAGACAAACGGGAACTCTGGTCAGCCGTTTACCGTTCCGGCGCAGTCGGGCGGCGACGGCTGGCGTGTCATCACCCAGCCGCTGCAGTACAGCACAGACGGCGGCGTGACGATGCAGTCAGGAACCCTGGTCGTCGGCCAGAGCCTGGGCAATCTCGACCAGACCATGGCGTACCTGATCAGGCTCGACGTGATCGTGAGCGTGGTGATCCTGATCGTGCTGATGATCGTCGGGTTCGCGGTGGTGCGGGCGAACCTGCAGCCGCTGGTCGATATCGAGGAGACCGCGGAAGAGATCGCGGAGGGGCACCTGAACCGGCGGGTGCCCGAGCATGATCCGCGCACCGAGATCGGCAGCCTCGGCCGGTCGCTGAACATCATGCTGAACCAGATCGAGGCGGCCTTTCATGCGCGGGAGGAATCCGAGGCGGCGGCGCACCAGAATGAGGAACGGATGCGGCGTTTCATCGCCGATGCCAGCCACGAGCTGCGCACGCCGCTGACCGCGATCCGCGGCTTCGCCGAGTACTACCGCCAGCGCGGCGGGCTCGTCACGCGCTGGGACAAGTCGGCGGCGAGCTCGGCTTCGGCGGATGAGGCAGGCGGCGGCGCCCGGTACCTGGGCGGCGGGCTCACGCCGGACGACCTGGACCGGATCATGCAGAGGGTGGAGAAGGAAGCGGCCCGGATGGGCTTGCTCGTGGAGGACCTGCTGCTGCTGGCCCGGCTTGACCAGCAGCGTCCGCTGGCCCGGCAGCCGATCGACCTGCTCTCGCTAGCCGGCGACGCGGTCCACGACGCCCGGCTGCTCGCCCCGGCCAGGACCATCGACCTGTCGGTCCAGCGCGGCGCCGCGTTCCTCGTGATAGGCGACGAAGCGCGGCTGCGGCAGGTCATCGGGAACCTGATG
>JBKQQQ010000050.1:0-17509 GCA_052144275.1 Streptosporangiaceae bacterium | reverse complement strand
GGAGTCCTAGGCGCCGCGGGCGGCTGCCTGCTCGAGCAGGCGGACGCAGGTGCTGCCGAACGAGTGACCCGACGCCTCGAGCGCCAGCGGCAGCGTGCTCGTCTCGGTCATCCCCGGCGACACGTTGACCTCGAGGAAGTAGGGGGTACCCGTGTCGTCGACGATGAGGTCGGTCCTGGACAGGTCGCGCAGGCCGAGCACCGTATGCGCGGCAATCGCGATCCTCGCCACCTCGTCCGCGACCTCGGCGGGCAGCCGCGCCGGAACGTAGAACTCCGTCTTGCCCGCGGTGTACCTGGCCGCGTAATCGTATTCCCCCTCGCCGGGGACGATCTCAACCGCGGGCAGAGCCTGCGGGCCGTGACCGAGATCGATCACGCCGACGGCCACTTCGGTGCCCGAGATGAACCGCTCGATCAGCGCGATGTCGCCGTACGCGAAGCAGCTGAGCAGCGCCGCCGGCAGTTCCGCCGCGGTGCGGACCGGCCCGGCGCCCAGGGCAGAACCGCCGCGGGACGGCTTGACGTACAGCGGCAGGCCGAGCTTGGCCACGATGAGGTCGATGACCGCGGCGGCGCCGAGATCATGGAAGGTTTCCCGCGGCAGCGTCACGGACGGCGGCGTGACCAGCCCCGCGGCGGCGGTCAGCGCCTTGGCCGTCGGCTTGTCGAAGGCCATCTGGCAGGCACTGGCCACCGAGCCGACGTACGGCACGCCGAGCAGCCCGAGCACCTCCCGGATCGCGCCGTCCTCCCCGCACACGCCGTGGATGGCCGGGAACACGGCGCTGGGCGGGTCCGCGCGCAAGAGGGAAAGCAGGGCCGAGTCGGCGTCCGCGACGATCGCGTGGATGCCCGCCTCGATCAGGGCGTCGCAGACCCGGTCCCCGGAGCGCAGCGACACTTCCCGCTCAGGGGACAGGCCGCCGGCCAGTACGACGATACGCTCGAGATCGCTCATGATGGTGAAATGTCGCCTTTACTAGGGTGCTTATGCTGGTCCGAAGTCATCCCGCAGCTGGATCTCGGTCTCGATCACCGAGACGAGCCTGCGGATTCCCTCGCCGATGCGCTCCGGATCGGGGAGCGAGTAGCAGAGCCGGGCGTACTGGCCGCCCGAGCCGTCGGCGTAGAAGCCCGTCCCCGGCACGTAGGCGACCCGCGAGGAGATGGCCCGCGGCAGCATCGCCTTGGAGTGGATCCCGTCCGGCAGGCGGAGCCAGACGAAGAACCCGCCGGTCGGCTCGGTCCAGTGGCACTCGGGCGGCATCATCGCCGACAGCGCGCTCAGCATGGCATCCCTGCGCTCCCGGTAGAGCTCGCGGAAGTCCTTGATCTGTTCCAGCCAGGGCTGGGTGTTCAGGTACTCGCGCACCGTCAGCTGGGAGAAGCTGGAATGGCACAGCACCGCCGACTCAGCTGCCAGGATCAGCTTCTCCCTGATGGCCGTCGGCGCGACCGCCCAGCCGACCCGCAGGCCGGCCGCGATGGTCTTGGAGAACGAGCCGAGGTAGACGACCCCGTCCGCGTCGTCGGCGCGCATCGCGCGCATCGGCTCGCCGTCGAAGCCGAGCAGGCCATAGGGGTTGTCCTCGACGACGAGCAGGCCCGCGCGGCGGCAGATGTCCAGGATGCGGTGCCGCCGCCCGGCGGCCAGGGTGACCCCGGCTGGGTTCTGGTAGTTCGGCACGGTGTACAGGAACTTGGCCCGGCGTCCGGCGGCGGCCGTGCGGCTGATGGCCTCCTCGAGGGCCTCGGGGATGAGCCCGTCCTCGTCCATCGCCACGTGCACCACATTCGCCTGGTAGGACGCGAAGGCGCCGAGCGCACCCACGTAGGACGGCGCCTCGACCAGGATCACGTCACCAGGGTCGATGAAGATCCTGGTCAGCAGGTCGAGGGCCTGCTGCGAGCCGACGGTGACCACGATCTCGTCCGGGTGGGCGCGGATCTGCTCGAGCGCCATGACGTCGCAGATCCGCTCGCGCAGTCCTGCGTCGCCCTGCGCGGTGCAGTACTGCAGCGCGGTCGCGCCCTGGCTGGCGATCAGCTGGCCGACCATGGCGCCGACGGCGTCGAGCGGGAGGGCCGACACGTTCGGTGAGCCGCCGGCCAGCGAGACGATCTCGGGGCGGGCGGCGACCGCGAACAGGGCCCTGATCTCCGAAGCCACCATGTCAACCGCGCGTGCGGCGTACTGACCAACATAACGGTCAATTCGTTGCGGCTGCGATATCGGTTGCGGTTCGGGTGTCACGGCCTCTCCTGAAGTCATCGGCTCTGTAATCCGGGGGGACGATCCCCCCAGACCCCCCCTGCTCCTGGGGGAACTGCCCGTCCCCCCAGACCCTCCTGGCGAGTATCATGCCAGGATACGGGGTATCGCCCGGGAACGCTTGTGGATTCTGCCGGGGAAGCCGGGGAACAGGATGTCACGTCGTATCGTCAACATTACGCTGGATAATCTCGGTGACTTGCCGCCGAAGTGCCGTAAATGCGTTTTCTGGGAACTTGGCCCGGTCAGCCGGGCCCGCGCCGAGGAGAGCGGCGACCCGGAACTCGAGAAAGAGTCGTGGGTATCTTCCGTGCTGCTCGAGTGGGGGAGCTGCGGCAAGATCGCTTATGTCGATGGCGTCCCTGCCGGATACATGCTTTTCGCGCCGCCGCAGTACGTACCCCGTTCGATAGCCTTCCCCACCAGCCCGGTGAGCGCCGACGCGGTCCTGTTCATGACCGCCCACCTGCTCAGCGAGTTCGCGGGCGGCGGTATCGGCCGGATGCTCGTCCAGGCGATGGCCAAGGACCTGACCCGCCGCGGCGTGCGGGCCATCGAGGCTTTCGGTGACCGGCGCTGGGATTCGCCCGCCTGCATGCTGCCGGTGGATTACCTGCTCGCGGTGGGCTTCAAGACCATCCGCCCGCACCACCACTACCCGCGGCTGCGGATGGAGTTGCGGACCGTGCTCACCTGGCGGGAGGACGTCGAGGTGGCTCTCGAGCGGCTGCTCGGGTCCATGACCCCGTCAGCCCCCCAGGGCGCTCTCCGTCCCGTGTGAGCCGAAGAGGCGACGAAACCGCGAACCCCAGGGGGTCGGCGGGCCGTAACTCAGATGTATTCGGCCAGCTCACGGAGCAGAGCCGACTTGGGCTTGGCCCCGACGATCTGCTTGACGACCTGCCCGCCGGAGAACACGTTCATGGTCGGAATGGCCATGATGCCGTAACGCTGCGACACGGCGGGGTTCTCGTCGATGTTGAGCTTGACGACGTCGATCTTGTCCGCGTACTCGGTGGCGATCTCCTCGAGCACCGGGGCGACCATGCGGCACGGGCCGCACCATTCGGCCCAGTAATCCACGATGACCGGCTTGTCGTTCTTCAGGACCTCCACCTCGAAGGTCTCGTCCGTCACGACCTTGGTCGCGCCCACTGCGATCACATCCCTTAACTTGCGTTGAGTAATTCCTGCGCGGCACGCGCGCGTCAGTGTTCCTTGCTGGCCAGCCAGCGCTCCGCGTCGAGTGCGGCGGCACAGCCCGTGCCCGCCGCGGTGACCGCCTGACGGTAGGTGTGGTCGACGACGTCGCCGCAGGCGAAGACGCCCTCGATGGCGGTGCGCGTCGACGGCTGGTCGACCAGCAGGTAGCCGTCGGGATCGGTGGCGAGCTGGCCGTCGAACAGCTCAGAACGCGGGTGGTGGCCGATAGCCACGAAGACGCCGGTCACCGGCAGCTCGTGCTCCGTGCCGTCCTTGGTGCTCCTGATCCGCAGGCCGGTGACCCGGTCGGAGCCCAGGACCTCCGCCACCTCGCTGTCCCACAGGAAGTCGATCTTGGGGTTGGCGAACGCGCGTTCCTGCATGATCTTCGAGGCGCGGAGCGTGTCGCGCCGGTGAACCACCGTCACCGACTTGCCGAACCTGGTGAGGAACATGGCCTCTTCCAGGGCCGAGTCGCCGCCGCCGATGACCGCGATGTCGTGGCCGCGGAAGAAGAACCCGTCACAGGTGGCGCACCAGGAAACCCCGTGCCCGCCGAGTTTCTTCTCACCCGGTACGCCGAGTTCCTTGTACCGCGAACCGGTGGCGATGATCACGGCCTTGGCGAGGTAGGTCTCGCTGTCGGTCTTGACCACCTTGGGGTTCGCGGTCAGGTCGACCGCCGTGACGTCGTCCGCCACCAGCTCCGCGCCGAACCGCTCGGCCTGCTTGCGCAACGAATCCATCAGCTCGGGACCCATGATGCCGTCGGGGAACCCAGGGAAATTCTCCACGTCGGTGGTCTGCATGAGCGCGCCGCCCGCCGTCACCGAACCCTCGAAGACCAAGGGCTTCAGCTCACCGCGAGCCGCGTACAGTGCCGCCGTATAACCGGACGGGCCGGACCCGATGACGATCACGTTCCGGACTTCGGTCACCTCTGCCAACCGTTATCAACCCCTCATCTGACTGGCACTCCAGTGAACCGATACTAGGGCCCGGAGATTCCCTACGGCACGGTGACGGTGTCCAGCACGTCACGGTGTCCAGCTGAGCAGTCCGGACCGGCCACCCAGACCGTGTCGTCCTGGCCCGTGCGCGCGACGATGAGGGTAGTCGGCTGGCCGTCGAACCGGACACTCTGGACCAAGACCGGCGGGGCGGTACCGGCCAGTAGGTGCACACACTCGAGCACCTGCGAGGACGCGGCCTTCGTCGGGCGCGCGGCAGGCGGCAGGCGCAGTTCGGCCTCGACATACTGCCGGAGCGTGGCGGGCGAAAGGTTGACGATCCGGTTCGGTGACCTCAGCTGCGAGCCCGCCGACGCGGCCGGGTTCACGGGCGCTGCCGCCGCCTCGGGCGGGCTGCCCGCCCTCGCGGCACTGCTCGCCGAGGGGACGGCGCTGCTCGCCGACTTCGCGGCACTGCCCGCCGCCGACGAGAAGCTCGGCGGGCTCCCCGGACCGCCGACAAGGCGGCTCAGGCCGTAGCCGCCCCCGGCCAGCAGCACCACGGCCGCGCCGGCCGGAACGAGCACGCGCCATGTCGCCAGGCGGAAACCGTGCCTGGCGGCCCGCTGGTCATGCGCCGCGGATTCACCCGGGCGGTCAACCTGGGCCCGTTCGGCATAATTATTCTTTCCGGAGACCTCAGCCGCGAGTACGACCTCAAGCCGCTGGGCCACGCTGTCCGGCATGGGCGGCGCCGGGACCGACGCGAGCAGCGCGGAGACCCCGGCGAGCTTGTCGTCGAGGGCGGTGCATCGATCGCAGGCTGCCAGGTGCGCGGCGATCGTGACACCGCGCCGCCCGGTGATGAGTCCCGCGCGGAACTCGGCCAGGACGTCAGTGTCCAGGTGGGTCATCTGCCCCCTCATGTATCGCCTCCCTGCGCAGGTGAGACGCTCTCGCTCGCGGATCGGTTCCCTTGCAGGTGCGCTACATAAGGGAGCAGCCGGGCCCGGGCGCGGGCGCAGCGGCTCTTCACCGTGCCCGGCGACGTCTCGAGGATGGCGGCGGCGTCGGCCACAGAGAAGCCGAGCATGTCGACCACGACGAGCGCGGCTCGCTGTTGCGGTGGCAGGATGCGCAGCGCGGCGTCCACGTCCAGCCTGGTATCCACGGCGTGTGCGGGATCGCCGTCCTGCGCCACCAGGGCCTCGAAGGCCTGCTCGTCCCCGGCGGACAGGGCAGGCCTGGCCGCGCGGCGGCGTAGCCGGTCCAGCGACGCGTTCACCACGATCCGGTGCAGCCACGTGGTGACGGCGGACTCGCCGCGGAAGTCAGCGGCCCGGCGGAACGCGGAGACCATCGCGTCCTGAAGGGCGTCGGCCGCCTCGTCGGGATCGCAGACCGTGCGCAGCGCCACCGCCCACAGCCGGTCCCGGTGCCGGCGGAAGAGCTCGCCGAACGCATCGCTGTCCCCGGCCACATGCCGGCGGAGCAACTCCTGATCAGACGGGCCGTCCTCGTCGGCGTCCGGCATCCGGCATCAGCCCGACTGGCCCGCCGCGGAACCGCGGACCACCACGTTGTAGATCTGCGCCTCGTACTGATTGGGGGATCCGGTCAGCGCCGGGAGGTAGGTAAGCCAGATCAGGACGTAGCGGCCGGTCGCGTTGCTTGTCACGTTGAACGTCGTGTTGCCCTGTGCCGTGTCGGAGCTCTGCAGCACGGTGAAGCTGCTCAGGGCCGAGGCGACGGGGTTGCTGTCGTTGCCGATCTCGATCTGGACGTGGTCGCAGCACGTGGTGCCGAACTGGACAGCGACCTGGCTCAGCCGCACCGCCCGGCCCATGTCCAGGAGCAGTCCCGTGCCCTTCTTCAGGCCTCCGAAGACGGGGTTGCCGTCGTAGTAGCTGGTGTGCCAGAACGTGCTGGCGTTGCCGTCTATCGCGTTGCCCGTTTCGCCCGAGTCCTCGTTACTGCCCGGCGGGCTGCCGAGCGGGTTGAAGCTGGTCGCACTGACCGGCTTGAGCAGGACGGACGCAGCCGCGGCGGGCGACGACGAACGCGGACTCGTCGTCGGCGGGGCCGCCGACGAGTGATGCGGGCTGCGGCTGAACGACCAGGCGGCCACGCCGACCGCCGCCAGGACGAGCACGATCACGGCGCTGATGACGGCGCGGGCGCCCGCGGAGCGCTTGACGGGCGGCTTGCGTCCGCCGCCGATCGTGGTCCGCGGTGACGTGCCCGGCGGGTACGGGCGGGCGGACCCGTCCGGCTGATAGCCGTAGCCGCGAGTCGCGGGGGAGTCGGATAGCGTGGCCGCGGCAGCCGGCGGCGGCATCGGCGGAGCCGCGCTGGTCAGGGCGTCGGCGAACATCGCCGCGGTGCTGAGCGCCGGGCCGTGGCGGTTCGGCTGCTGGAACAGCGCCCGGCAGGTCACGTCGTCGATGCTGGCCGGGACGCCCGCGGACACCTGGCGCGGCGTGCACGGACCCCCGTCGTTTTCCGGCGCGGGCGGGAGCAGCCCGGGCGCGGACCCCGCGAACCCCTGGTGGCCGGGCCAGTAGCCGGTCAGCGCGGCGTAAAGCAGCCGGGCGAGGTCCCGCGTGTCGGTGAGCTCCGGGTCATCGGCGCCGTCCTCCGCCGCGGTCAGGTCCGGGCCGGCCAGGGCGGCGTCGATGCCGAGCCCGGCGATCTTCACGCCGCCGCCCGGTGTCCAGTGCAGGCAGGCCGGATCCAGCCGCAGGTGCGCCAGGCCGCCATCGTGCGCGTTCGCGATCGCCCGCGCCGCCTCCGCCATCAGGGCGGCCGCACGCAGCGGATCGAGCGGACCTTCGGAGAGCATGTCGAGCAGCGACTCTCCGACCACCCACTCGAGCACCACGTAGGCGAGCTCGTCCGCGTCCTCCACGTCGAATACCTGGGAAAAGCGCGGATCGCCGAGCCTGCTCGCGGCCCTGGCGGCGGTGACGGTCTCGGTCACCCGGGGGAAACCGGCCGCAAAGGTGAGCACGGTAACAAAACGGGCGAGGGTCTCGTCCGTGGCTTTCCAGTATGTCCAGCCGGCGCCCGCGTCTACCTGGTCGACGAGACGGTACCGTCCCGCCAGCCGGGTTCCTGGTTCCGACGTGTATGTGCTCATAGGTTGCCACCCATGCTAATGCCGCCCGCTCTGTCGGCCGAACCTCGCGGCTAGCGTCTTCATCAGGAATCCGAACTCGGCTACATGCAGTGACCTAGCACAGAGGGCATAAAGCCCGATCGCGCCGCCGCCGCCGATGATGGTGACCAGCAGGCCGTACGCCGCACTGGGGTTAGGCACGACATGCCCGGCGCCGATCATCACGGCCAGCACGAAGACCAGCCCGGGCACGGTCGCCAGGTGCATCCTGGTCAGGCTCCGGGCGATCGCCCGCCCGTCGAGGCTGCCGACCCGGCGCAGCAGCAGCGCCCACCCGGCGATCGCGCCGACCAGGTTCGCGACCCCGTACGCGACGGCCAGCCCGGCGACCACGTTCGCGCCCGGCAGCACGTGCAGCGCGATGAGGGCGCCCGCGATGCTGACGCACATCATGAACAGGCCGACGAAGGCGGCGGTCCGGCTGTCCTGAAATGAGTAGAAGACCCGCAGCTGCAGCTGGGTGAGCATGTAGGGCACCAGGCCGAGGGCGAACAGGCCGAAGACCTCGCCGATGTATCTCGCCTCCGCGGGCGTGCTGCTGCCGTAGGAGAAAAGGAACTCGGCCAGCGGCGCGCCGAGCACGGCGAGGTAGATCGCCGCCGGGACCACGAGCACGGAGGCCAGCCGGACGCCGATCGAGAAGTCGTCCCTGACCAGCGAGTACCGGCGCGCGCTGGCGTGCTCGCTCATCCGGGGCAGCAGCGCCGTGATCACCGAGATGCCGATGATCGCGTAGGGCAGCTGGAAGAGCTGCCAGGCGTAGGCGTACGCGGAATAACCGTTCCGGCCGGGCGCGGCCACGTTCGCGACGATCTGGGCGACCAGGTTGCCGACCCACGTGGCGATGACGTAGACCGACATCCAGCCGGCCATCCGGCCCATCTCGGTCACCTCGCCGGGCCGGAACCCGAGCGTGGGCCGCCACCTGAACCCGGCCGCCCGCAGCGACGGGAACAGCGCGACGGTCTGCGCCACGACGCCCAGCGTGGTGCCGATCCCGAGCAGTTGCACGCCGGCGGCGGAGATACTCGACGGTTCCTTGTTCAGGCCCACCGTCAGCACGTAGAGCCCGCCGATGACGATCACGACCAGGTTGTTGACGACCGGGGCCCACATCGGCGCCGCGAACCGGCCCCTGGTGTTCAGGATCGCCCCGATCAGCGAGCTGATGCCGTAGAAGAAGATCTGCGGGATGAAGAAGTAGGCCCAGACCACCATCAGGTTGTGCTCGGCGCCGTGGATGGTGGGCGCGGTCAGGTCCACCAGCGGAGCGGCCAAGAGCGTCGCCACCACGGTGACTGCGAGCAACGCCAGCGTGCCCAGGGTGAACAAGCGCTGTGCGTAGGCCTCGCCACGGTCGGGGTCGCGCCTGGCCGCCCGGACCAGCAGCGGGACCACCACGCTGGTGAAGATGCCGCCGAGCATCAGGTAGTAGACGGAGTTCGGCAGCGTGTTGGCGTTGTTGTACGCGTTGCCGAGCTCCAGGGTGCCCAATGCGTAGACCAGGACGAGGGTGCGCAGGAAGCCGGTGGCCCGCGAGACCAGGGTGCCGACCGCCATCCCGGCGCCGGACCGCACCAGGCTGGAGCGCTGGGTCGCGGTCGATCCCGGGGAGCCGGGCGGGCGCGCGCCCGCGCCGGGCCGGCCGGGCCCGCCGCCAGATGGCCCGGGGGGGCCAGGCGGCCCTGGCGCTCCCGGCGGCCGTGACGGGTAGTCGGGACGATAGCCGGGCTGCGGGGAGCGCGGCTGGGCCGGGCCGGGCGGCGGGTAGCCGGTCGTCCTTGGCACCCGGCGCCAGCCTGGCGGTGCGCCCGGCGAGCCTGGAGGCCCAGGCGACGAGCGGCGCGGCCGGGTCGGGCGGGCAGGCGGGGCCGGCCACTTGAGCGCCAGCGGCAGCGTCGTCTCGGCCGGGCTTGGTCCGCCGCCCGGCATCTGGCCCTCCATCGGCGGCAGCGGGTCCGGGGCGGCGGCATGCCGGCCCCGGCGCGGCGGTTCGGCGTCGCCGGGTCCCGGCTCGGGCCCGTCCGGCCACGACTCAGGCCCGTCCGGCCACGGCTCTTCCGGCCACGGCTCCCGGCGGGCCTCCTGGCGGCGGGCTTCTTCGCGCCCGGGGTCAGGCGTCGTCGACCCAGCGTCGTGCATCGGCCAGGTCATCCGGTGCCTCCGTCGGATATGGCGCGTCGCTGGTGCCAGTCACGACGCTACCCGGTGGGTCGCCCTCCTCGTCAACGAGTTGCGTGTCGCCATGCCGCCGGACGCCGCGATACACCGAGGTGAGCACGAGGACGCCGATCGCGGCGGCGATGAGGACCAGGATCGCCCGGCCGTACCTGGTCGACTGCACGGTGAGGGAGTTGCTGACGACGAACGTCAGCGGCCTGCCGTCCGCGCTGGTGAGGCTGATCTCGATTTCGGTGGATCCCTGCGGCGCCGAGCTGACCGGCAGCCGCAGGGTCACCGCCTGCAGCGGCGGGATGACGATCAGGTCCTGGAAGTGGCCGATGGTCAGCTGAGAGGTCGCGGCCACGGTGGCGACCACCCTGACCTGGACGGCCTGGAGCAGCAGCCCGTTCTGGATCGACACGGGGACCAGCCCGGAGGAACCGCCCATCGGCACCTGGGCCGAGGTGATGATCTTGACCTTCCGCTCGGCGCTCTTGAGGTAATCCGAGAGGTTGTCAGCCTGCGCCAGGCCCTGCGCGGCCCCGGCGCCGCGCCAGGCCGCCGACTCGGTGGCGACCAGGGCCTGATCCAGGGCCGGCACGTAGCCAGGCTCGGGCTTGTAGAGCATGGATTTGTACACGCTGACCTGGGCACCGACCGAGCGCACCCGATCTAGGTAGCCGCCGCTGAGCTCGCCGGGGCTCGCCTTGCTGGCCAGCGGCGACTGCCGGGGCACCGTGCGCTGGGTGTCCGGTACCGAGCTCAGGCTGCCCAGCGGGGCGGGCGTCAGCCACGGGGTGTCCGTGGTCTCGCCGAGCAGGTCGCTGGCCAGCCTCTCCGACGGGCTCCAGTCCTGCGGCGGCGCCACCACGATGGTGCGGGCGGAATTGGGCTCCTCGGCGGCGATCATCGCCGTCTCGGCGAGGAACCGCTGCCTGACGGCGAACTCGGTGGCCTTCGGCAGGGTGCCGGAGCTGGTGTCGCCGGCTTTGAGCACCCCGGTCAGGGTGTCGTCGGAGAGCAGGACGTTCATAGGCAGGCCCGCGACCCGGAGCGAGGTGACCGCGTCATCGGGCTGGAACACGGTGCCGGCGTCAGCGGGCGGCATCTCGCTGCTGTTCAGCACGACCGTGTCGACGTGCTCGGCGGTGGCGAGCTTGGTGAGCACGGACAGATCGGCGGTTCCGCCGGGCGGCCAGGCGAGCTCGTGCCCGAAATTTCCGCCCAGCACGCTGTCCGCCACCGCGTCGCCGGTGCCGTAGGCGGTGGTGAGATCCGCGGTCAGGCCCTGGTGGACGAGGGCGGTCATGTCCACGTTGGCGTACGGGGTGATCACGGTCGGCTGGCCGAGCGTGGCCTTCTTCAGGGCGGCCAGCCAGCTCGCCGCCGCGGTGCTGGCGGGCTCGTGCGCGGCGCCGGTGCAGTTCGGCTTGGAGCCGACCTGATAAGGGCGGGCCATGGTGGCGACGTCGCTGAGCAGCGCCGGGTCGATGACCCAGGTCAGGCCGGCATCGGCGTGGCTGGCCCCGGCGGTCAGCAGGGCCGGCAGGCGGCCGTCCGGGTTCAGGCTCGCGGCCAGGTCGTTATTGGTCAAGGCGGCGCACACCTGGTTGTGCGGCTGGTCGATCAGCGGCCACAGCCAGGAGATCTCCAGCGGGCGCAGCAGGCCCGCCGACCGCTGCCCGGGCCAGAACGGCAGCAGCGTCTGGTCGGCGGCCAGGAAGTCCCCCACGCTGTCCTGCACCTGGGCCGTGACGGGATACACGCCGAACTCGCTTATCCCCTCGGCACTGACCTGGAACGAAGCGGTCCAGGAGGTGCTGCCGCCGGGGGGCACGCTGGCGGGAAGGAGGAACGGCGTCCCCGCGGCGATGAGTGTGCTGTCCCCGCCGTGGGCGAGGTAGGAATCCATTATGTCCCGGCTGACGAACTTGGCCGACGACGTGTACAGCTGTACCTCGAGTCCGGCCTGCGTCTGGCTGGTCCGGTTGCTGACCGTTCCCGTCACGGTGACCGTGGCACCGGGCGCCGCGTACTGCGGACTCATCGAGGCGATGGTGACCGACACGCCGCCCGTCCCGGCCTGGCGCACGACGCTAGCCTGGCGCACGACGCTAGCCTGGTGCACGGGGCTGGCCTGCGCCGGATTGGCCAGCGCCAGCCCGGCGGTCACGATCGCCGCCGGCACGGCGAAAGCCGCGGCCAGAGACAGGGTCCGGCGCTTGACCTTCGCGGGGAGCAAGCCGTGCACACACTGAATGCTAGTGTCTGTTCGCGCCAAACCCGCGCTGTCGATACTCTCGATGGCCGTGCCCATGAGCGATGAACAGCGGAATGCCGCCGCCGCGCTGCTGCGTGAGCAGGTGCCTGCCGCGGCCGAGATCGGCCGCCTGTTCGCGCGCCACGGCCACGAGCTTGCGCTGGTCGGCGGCCCGGTCAGGGACGTCTTCCTCGGCCAGCAGCCCGGCGACCTCGACCTGACCACGGACGCGACGCCGGAGCAGGTGCTGGCGATGACCAAACGCTGGGCCGACAGGACGTGGACGGTCGGGATCGCCTTTGGCACGGTCGGGCTGCGCAAGGGAAAAGATCTCTTCGAGATCACCACCTACCGGAGCGAGCAGTACGGGCGGACCTCGCGCAAGCCCGACGTCCAGTACGGCCGGTCGCTCGAGGAGGACCTGGGCCGCCGGGACTTCACCATCAACGCGATGGCGGCCAGGTTGCCCGGATACGAGTTCGTCGACCCGTTCGGCGGCTTCGATGCGCTAAGGGGAAAGGTGCTGCGGACTCCCGGCCTTCCGGAGCAGTCGTTCGGCGACGACCCGCTGCGTATCCTGCGCGCGGCCAGGTTCGCGGCCAAGCTGGGGTTCACGGTCGCGCCCGAGGTGCGCGCCGCCATGACCGAGCAGGCGGGGCGCCTGGAGATCGTGTCCGCTGAGCGGATCACCGGTGAGCTGACCAAGCTGATGCTGACGCCAGACCCGGCGCTCGGCATCGACGTGCTGGTCCAGACCGGCGTCGCCGATGAGGTGCTGCCCGAGGTGTCCAAGCTCCGGATGGAGGCCGACGAGCACCACCGGCACAAGGACGTCTACGAGCACAGCCTCACCGTGCTGCGGCAGGCCATAGCGCTCGAGCCGCAGTACGGGCTCGAGGGCGACCTGACGGTCCGGCTGGCCGCCCTGCTGCACGACATCGGCAAGCCGAAGACGCGGTCCCTGCTGCCGGACGGGCGGGTCGCGTTCCACCACCACGAGGTGAAAGGCGCGCAGATGGCCAAGCGCAGGCTGACCGCGCTGCGCTTCCCGAACGACGTGGTGCGGGACGTGTCCCGGCTGGTCGAGCTGCACCTGCGGTTCCACGGCTACGGCGAGGGTGAGTGGACCGATTCCGCGGTTCGCCGTTACGTCCGCGACGCCGGACCGCTGCTGTCCCGGCTGCACGTTCTGACCAGAGCCGACTGCACCACGAGGAACCGCGCGAAGGCGGCGCGGCTGGCCCGCGCCTACGACAGCCTGGAGCAGCGCATCGCCGAGCTCAGCGAGCAGGAGGAGCTGGCCAGGATCAGGCCGGAACTCGACGGCAACGAGATCATGCGCGTCCTGGGCGTGGCCCCCGGCCCGGTGGTGGGCAGGGCCTACGACTTCCTGCTCGAGCTGCGGATCACAGCAGGCGAGCTGGGCCGGGAGCGGGTTACTCAGGAGCTGCTGCGCTGGGCGGCCGTCGAGGGGATCATCCCGTCTCCGCCGGAGCCGGACGCGGACTGACCCGTGGGCCGGGACAGCCAGTAGGCGGCGGCGAGGATCGCGTACCCGGCGGCCACCAGGCCGATGACGACCGGAGAATGGCCGTTGCCGGGGAGGAAGGCCGCGCTCAGCGCGGCCCCGGCGACGAACGTGACGTTGAACATCATGTCGTAGAAGGCGAAGATCCGGCCCCGGTAGGCGTCGTCCACCTCTTCCTGCAGGATCGTGGTCGCGCAGATCGCCACGCCCTGCCGGCACAGGTACAGGCAGAACCCGATGGCCAGGTAGGCGGTCTGGACGAAGGTCTCGCCCAGCGCGGCCGTCACCACGGCGCTCGCGGCGAGCAGCAGCGTGATCCAGGCCGGCTTGGACAGCCGCCTGGTCATCGGCGGCGTGATCAGCGCCGCGCAGCCGTAGCCGACGGCGGAGGCGATCAGCAGGCCCCCGATGTGGCCCTCGGCCACGGTGACGCGTGAGGAGTAGAAGTAGTTCCGGTACAGCAGGATCGACATCAGGAACAGCGGCCCGAAAAGGAAGCTGAAGCCGCCGGTCACGCCGAGCGCCGCCGTCGGGCCGCGCCGCCTGATGACGTACCGCGCGCCATCCGCCAGGCCGGCGGCGACCGAGGCGAGCTCGCTGAGCAGCCGCCCGGGTGGCTGCCCGGGCTCACGCACGGGCCCGAGCAGGTCGCGCCGCATGGTGGCCGCGATCAGGCTCGCCGCGACGTAACAGCCGCCCCCGGCGAGCAGGGTGATCGCGGCGCCGCGCTCGGTGTTGCCGGTGGCCACGTTGAGCCCCAGGGCGATGCCGCCGCCGACAGATGCCATGATGCCGCCGACGGTCGGCGATACCGAGTTCGCCATCACCAGTTCGTCCTCGGCGACCACATGCGGCAGCGCGGCGGAAAGCGAGGACAGGAAGAACCTGTTCACGCCCAGCACGAACAGCACCGCGACGTACAGCGGTACCCCGCGGTTGCCCAGGGCCATGAGCATCGCGGTCAGCGCCACGAACGCCGACCGGAGCACGGCCGACCAGACCAGGATCTGGCGCCGCGACCAGCGGTCGATGAACACCCCCGCGAAGGGGCCGATCAGCGAGTACGGCAGGTAGAGGACCGTGAACGCCGCGGCGCCCGCCGACGGGCTCGGGAACGACGAGGCGTTGAAGAACACGTACGTGCCGACTCCGGCGGTGACGATGCCGTCGCCGGCCTGCGAGACGAGCCTGGTGGCGAACAGGCGGCGGAAGCCCCGCTCGGCGAGGACCGTGCGCAGATCGGCGATGAACGTCGATCTGCGCCGGGCCACGCGTCCAGCTTAGGGGTTTGGCGGGTGCGGTGCCTTAGCGCGCGACCTCGCCGGCGATGAACTTCTCGACCAGGTCCCGGCAGACGTCGTCGCCGTACTGCTCCGGCGGCGACTTCATGAAGTACGAGCTGGCCGAGGTCACCGGACCGCCGATGCCGCGGTCGAGCGCGATCTTCGCCGCGCGCACCGCGTCGATGATCACTCCGGCGGAGTTGGGCGAGTCCCAGACCTCGAGCTTGTACTCCAGGTTGAGCGGCACGTCGCCGAACGCGCGGCCCTCCAGCCGGACGTAGGCCATCTTGCGGTCATCGAGCCACGGCACGTGGTCCGAGGGGCCGATGTGCACGGCGGCGCGCTCCATCTCGTGCGGGATCTGAGAGGTCACGGCCTGGGTCTTGGAGATCTTCTTGGACTGGAGCCTCTTGCGCTCCAGCATGTTCATGAAGTCCATGTTGCCGCCGAAGTTCAGCTGGTAGGTGCGGAGCAGCTCGACTCCGCGGTCCTCGAACAGCTTGGCCAGCACGCGGTGCGTGATGGTGGCACCGACCTGGGACTTGATGTCGTCGCCGATGATCGGGACGCCGGCCTCGGTGAACTTCGCGGCCCATTCCGGGTCGGAGGCGATGAACACCGGCAGCGCGTTCACGAAGGCGACGCGCGCGTCGATCGCGCACTGGGCGTAGTAGCGGTCCGCCTGCTCGGAACCGACCGGCAGGTAAGAGATCAGGACGTCGGCGCCGGCCTCGCGCAGCACGCGGGCCACGTCCACGGCCGGATCGTCGGACTCGGTGATGATCTCCCGGTAGTACTCGCCCAGGCCGTCCAGGGTCGGCCCGCGCTGGACGGTCACGCCGGTCGGCGGGACCTCGGCAATCTTGATCGTGTTGTTCTCGCTGGCGTTGATGGCCTCGGACAGATCGCAGCCGACTTTCTTCGCGTCCACGTCGAACGCGGCGACCACCTCGACGTCGCTGATGTGGTACGGCCCGAACCGGACATGCATGAGGCCGGGAACCCGGGCGCCTTCGTCGGCGTCCTTGTAATACTCCAGCCCCTGCACCAGGGAGCTAGCGCAGTTACCCACCCCCACGATGGCGATGCGCACCTTACCCATCAGGTTGACTCCTTCTCGGAAATGTTGTCTGGTCCTCCGGCCTGCCGCTCTGATGCGATCAGCTCGTTCAGCCACCGGACTTCCCGCTCCACTGATTCCAGGCCATGACGGTGCAATTCCAGGGTGTAACTGTCCACGCGCTCCCTGGTGCGCGTGAAGGCCGCCCGGATGGCCTCCATGCGTTCCTCGAGCCTGCTGCGACGGCCCTCCAGGATCCGGAGCCGTACGTCGGCCCTGGTCTGCCCGAAAAACGCGAAATGAACGCCGAACCCGTCGTCTTCCCAAGCCGCGGGTCCACCCTCGCCGAGGAGTTCCTGCAGCCTTTCCTTGCCGTCGGCGGTCAGCCGGTACACCTTCAGCGACCGGCGGCCCGGGCGCGACCGTGCCGTCCCGGTCGGGCTGGCCGGTACCCTCGGCTCGGTCTCGTCGTGCTCCTCGGCGATCAGGCCGACGGCGAGGAGTTCGTGCAGGCAGGGATACAGCGACCCGTAGGAGAGCGCACGGAACGCGCCTAGCACGGTGTAAAGCTGCTTGCGCAGCTCGTAGCCATGCATTGGCGCCCTGTGCAGCAGCCCGAGCACGGCGAGCTCAAGTACGCCGGAGCGGTTGCGTCCCACGCTTCCCCCAGAAGGTCGTGGTATCCCGATATATACCGATTCGATGCCTCGCGGCGATACTTCGATCTGTTAGATCGCTGCGATGTATCGAACCGATACATAGGATACTATGCGGCGGTTCGCCCCGAGCGCAAGCGCGCGCCGGTTTCTGCTGGTCCGGCCAGCTTTCGCCGCGAACGCCAGCAAATCCGGGCTCGGCTCACGCTCAGTTCCGACGTACGCTGGCGAACATGACGTCAAGGCGTTCCGTCGTGGACTACGGGCTGGCCCGCCGGGCCACGCTCGCGTCTGTGCGCTCCGGGCACACGACCGTCGCCGACGTCTGCGACGCTCACCCGTACCTGCTGCGGGCCGCGAAATTCCACGGCGAACCCACCGAAGACCGCTGCCCGATCTGCCGGAAAGCCAAGCTCACCCACGTGACGTACGTCTATGGCGATGAGCTCGGTCAGTACGAGGGACGGGTCAAGCAAGCACGGGAACTCGCGGAAATGGCGGCCGAATACGGCGAATTCCGGGTCTATGTGGTCGAAGTCTGCCAAAGTTGCGGGTGGAACCACCTTGCTTCCTCCTACGTTCTGGGCACTGGCGAGCCTGCGGTACGCCGGAGGCGGCGTGCACGGACCAGCCAGTGAACAACCGGCCCAGGAGGTAACGTTTGAGCTTGGCGGGTTCCCCGGATGTGCGGACCCGCCTTTCGGGTAGAGGTCGCATTCCCATCAGCCGCGACCTCCGAGCCACCAGCGAGGACGCGTGAGCAGCAAAGCTGATGACTTTGACGTTCGGTATCGCGATGCAGGCACGGCGAGGCACGGACGGTCGGCGGCCGGCGGGGGCTATCGGGGCAACGCGGGGGATGTCGACTACGACTTGGGCTATGACGCTGAGGGCTGGGACACCCAAGGGTTCCGCCGTCCGGAAGCGGACTACCTCGACAGCCACGATCCCGGC
>JBKQQQ010000049.1:0-5592 GCA_052144275.1 Streptosporangiaceae bacterium | reverse complement strand
AGCGGCGGGATCGCGATCGACATGGGCGTGCACGAGTTCGACCAGCTCCGCTGGCTGACCGGCCAGGACATCAGCGGCCTGGCGGCGGTGGCCTCGGGCCAGGCGCCCGACGGGATCGCCGACGTGGACGGCGCGCAGGTAATCGTCACGCTGTCCGGCGGCGGATGCGGGTTCATCTCCCTCGGCCGTTACTACCCGGCGGGCGACGCGGTCTGGGCCGAGGTGTTCGGCACGCTGGGCAGCGAGCGCTGCGACGTGATCGACCCGGCCGAGGGCGAGCGCGCCCAGCTCGAGGCGCTGCGCCGCCAGGCCGAGAGCTTCGCGGAGTTCGCGGCCGACGCGCCGTGCCAGGGCGCCACGGCCGGCGACGCGGTCGCGGCGCTGACCGCCGCCGAGCAGGTCACCGCAGCGATACCAGCGCTGTCTGGGAGTAGTCCGGAGAAACATGCAGCGTCCGGGGCAGGCCAGAGTCGCAACGTCAGTGACAGCCTGCCGCCCAGCTACCGGCACAGGCCGGGCGGATGAGCGCCGGACCGGTGAACGGGGCGCCGTTGCTACGCGTGGGCATCATCGGCTACGGGATCATGGGCAAGGCGCACAGTTACGGCTACCGCGTCGCGCCGATGCTGCGCCGTCTCCCGGTGACGCCGGTGGTCACCGTGATGTCAGGCCGCGACGCCAGCGCGGTCGCGGCCGCCGCGGCAGCCTACGGCGTGCCCGCTACTGTTACCGACTGGCGTGAGCTGATCGCGCGGGACGACGTCGACGTCGTGGACATCTGCACCCCGCCCGGCACGCACGCGCAGATGGCGCAGCAGGCCGCCGCGGCGGGCAAGGCGGTGCTGTGCGAGAAGCCGCTGGCGCTGAACTACCCCGAGGCGTCCGCAGCACTCGCCGCGGTCACCGAAGCAGGGGTGCACAACGCGGTCGGGTTCAACTACCGGCGGCTGCCCGCGGTGGCGCTCATGCAGCAGATGATCGCCGAAGGCGCCATCGGAGAGCTCAGGCTCTGGCGGGCCACCTGGCTGTCCGACGAGTTCGCCGACCCGGCCACTCCCTACGACTGGCGCTTCGACCGGGCCATGGGCGGCACCACGATCGCCGATCTTGGCTGCCACCTGATCGACATGGCACTGACCATGGCCGGCCCGGTGGAGAGCACATGCGCACAAGCCACCACCTTCATCCGGTCGCGCTCCGGGGGGACGGTGACCGTCGACGACGCGGCCAGCGCCCTGCTGCGCTTCGGGTCCGGAGCGCTCGGCACGCTCGAGGTCGCGCGGGCCGCGGTGCGGCGGCCGTGCGACTTCACCGTCGAGGCGAACGGCAGCCGCGGCACGCTGGTGTTCGACTACGCCAGGCTGAACGAGCTCTGGTACGCCAGCGCCGATGACGACGTGCGGCTTTACGGGATGCGGCGGATCCGGGCCGAGCACCCCAGCCACCCCTACGCGGCCCAGTGGTGGCCGATCGGCCAGGGCGTCGGGTACGGCGCGTCGTTCGCGAACCAGGTCGCCGACCTACTCGAAGGCTGGCCGGAAGCGCCGTGGACGCCGGGTTTCCTTCAGGGCGCGGCCGTGCAGGCGGTCTGCGATGCGATGGAGACCTCCGCCGCCTCCGGCCGGTGGGTTAAGGTCAGCGAGGTGACTAGCGGAGGTAACCTCTGACGTGCGGAAACCTAAGGAGCGTGACCCTTGGCCGGACGGCTGACGATCATCGGCGGCGGCACGGGCTACAAGTTCGCGCCTTGGGTGGGCCGGGTCCTGGCCCAGCTGGCCCTGCAGCGGGGCACCGTCTACGACATCGGGCGCTTCACGCCCGCCAGGTTCGCCGCGGAAGGGGTGGCTTAATGGGGTTGTCACTTGCGGACCGGCTGCGGGCGGGTTCGGTGCTCGGTGCCGAGGGCTACGTCTTCGAGCTGGAACGGCGCGGTTACATCAAGGCGGGCCCGTTCGTCCCCGAGGTGGTCCTGGACTTCCCGGACGCGGTGCGCGAGCTGCACCGGGAGTTCCTGCGGGCGGGCGCGGACGTGATGGTCGCGCTCACCTACTACGCGCACCGGGAGAAGCTGCGGGACGTCGGCCGCGAGGATGACCTGGAGGCAATGAACCGCCAGGCGGTGCGGATCGCCCGCGAGGTCGCGCGCGAGGGCGATGCGCTGGTGGCCGGCAACGTCTGCAACACCTGGGCCTACGACCCGGATGACCCGGCCACCAAGCAGACCGTTCGGGCCATGTACGCCGAACAGCTGGGCTGGGCCGTCGAGGAAGGCATCGACTTCGTCATCTCGGAGACCAATGACTACCTGGGTGAGGCGCTGATCGCGCTGGAAGTCATCCGCGAGCTCGGGCTGCCCGCGATGGTGACCCTGGCGCCGACGCAGCCCGACCAGACGCGCGACGGTTACGGGTACGCCGACGCGTGCCGGATCCTCGCCGTCGAGGGGGCGCAGGTGGTCGGCCTGAACTGCGACCGCGGTCCGCAGACGATGCTGCCGCTGATCACCGACATCCGGGAAGCCGTGGACTGCGCCGTCGCCGTCCAGCCGGTGCCGTACCGGACCGATCCGGCCGCCCCGACGATGGAGACCCTGCGGTCGCCGGACGGGGAGCGGGCCTTCCCCATCGCGCTCGACCCCTTCTACTGCACGCGCTTCGAGATGGCGCACTTCGCGCTGCAGGCCCGTGAGCTCGGCGCGGACTACGTGGGCATCTGCTGCGGGGCCGGCCCGCACCACGTCCGGGCCATGGCCGAGGCGCTGGGCCGCGAGGTTCCGGCCAGCAAGTACTCGCCGTCGATGGACCTGCATCCCATGTTCCGGGCCGACGTCGCGGCCAAGGACGCGGCCTTCCTGCACAGCTGGACCGCGTGACGGCAAAGCGTGCCCGTCCGCACCGGTGAGGAAAAGATCATTCAGTCCGAACGAGCCGTGGTATCAGCCTCGGCTCAGGCCCAGAAGTCGATACTCGCCTGCGGGTCGGTGGTCGAAGTCCAGAACTCGGTGATCTTGCCGTCGCGCATGTGGGTGACGTTCGCCACCGGAACCTCTATCGACTTGTTCCCGCGGGAAGCCGACACCTGCCCGCGGTGCTGTCCCACGAACGCGGTGGCGCAGCTGGTCAGCGCCGGGGCACTGGCCAACCCGCTGGCCCGTTTCTGCAACCGCTGCGAGCATCCGTACCAGCTCACGGTCGGCGCGCCGAGCACGACCACGACCGGCGCCGCGACAGCAACCGTTGCGCCCTTGCCCTGCCGGACCGTTGCGAGACACGATTGGCTCGACAGTCCAG
This sequence comes from Streptosporangiaceae bacterium, assembly GCA_052144275.1. Classification (GTDB taxonomy): domain Bacteria; phylum Actinomycetota; class Actinomycetes; order Streptosporangiales; family Streptosporangiaceae; genus Palsa-504. The sequence goes on along the minus strand of JBKQQQ010000049.1, from coordinate 2,302 downwards.
AACCGTTAGGGGGCCGCCATGGCGACCTATGTTTCTCTCGTCACCTGGACCGAGCAAGGCATCAAGAACTTCCCCGACACCATCAGGCGCGCAGAGGAATTCTCCCGCTTTGTCCAGGGGTACGGTGGCAAGGTCCGCGAGGTGCTGTGGACCTTCGGCGAGTACAACCTCGTCAGTATCTCCGAGTTCGCCAACGATGAGAAAGCGGTTGCCGCCTTTCTCCGACTCGGGTCGGCCGGTAACGTCCGAACCCGCACGCTGCGGGCCTTCAACTCTAAAGAGATGGACGCGATCATCAACCTGACCGGCGTTCGGACGGAACACGGCAGCTGGGGCTGAGCACGCGGCCGAATGTGATGGTGCTGGGCATCCGCTAGGCGGATCTCTTATGGCTCCGCGGGGTGCCCGCGAACCGATCAGCTCCGCGAGCTGCACGAGCAGGCCTGCGCATCGGTGGACGCTCGCCATTAGCCAGAACCTGATAGCGAAATATGACCGTTAGCCCGAAGTTACCGTCACTATGTGTAGATATCTGCGCCCTGACCTGCGATAACGCCGAAGAGAGCAAGGTTTTTCTGCACAGAAAATCCGCGACCACGACGGGCTACCATGATGGGAGTTTGCGCTGGTCAGACATGTAGCCAGAAGACCTGACCTTGGAGCTCGCGAAGGCCCAGGTCAGCGCCGCGAGTGGCGTGCCACCGCCAAGTAACTTCGGGTTAGCGAAAGGTAATTAGTGTGTCGCGGGGTCAGCGACGCGGGCCATGAAGAGGGGCTCGCCGGTCGCGCCGTCCGTCACCAGCATCAGGTAGGGACGGTTGAACAGGACCTGGGGCGGGAGCACCCGCGCCGCGGTCGGCTCCATGCCGACCGCCGTCGCAGCGCTGGCCACTGTGCCTTTCTCGCCGACCCCGAGGGTGGCCGCCTGCTCGACCAGGCCGATGCAGCATGCCTGCGTCGATAGCCCGGTGAAGTCCGCGGCCGGAGTGAAGGCGACGCCCATACCCAGTGCGGCGAGCACGGGCTTCATGCTGACCTGGGTGCCCAGGGACACCTTCGGCAGCGCGACGGTCCGGGAGAGGGCCGGGCCGTCGGCCGCCAGCCGGGACGTCATCGCGCCGAGGGCCGTCGCGGGCGGCAGCGTGCAGCCCGCGTCGCCCGCGGGCGGCAGCAGCGCGACCATAGCTAGCTTGCCGCCGCTGTAAGGAAGCCAGACCGCGGTCCAGCCGCCCGCCTGGACCGCACGGAACTGAAGGCCGGCCATGAACTGCGCCGTGACGTGCTGACCGCCGGCGGTAGTGAACGGCCCCGGGCTGGTCACGGTGGCGTCGAACGGCGTGGCCCACGCCGCGTGCAGGTAGAGCGCGTCGGTCAGCACCCAGCCGATGTTGGTCAGGGAGCCGGCCCGCAGCAGCTGCGGGATCTGGCCCTTGGTCGCGGTCGCGATCGCCTGGTTGATCTCCTGCCTGGCCTGTTCTGGGTGGTGCAGCAGAGGCGCCTGCGCCACGCCGGCGTCGTAGCCGGTGGCGACGGCGTTCAGGTAGCCGCGTTCGGTCTCCAGACCTGGGTCGGCCCATACCTGATCGCTGGTGTCCAGCGTCACGCCCGGGCCGGCGAGGTCACGCAGTGCGGCTGACCGTGCCTGCAGGCCGGCCTCAAGCTGCTGGCCGCCCGTCGTCGGCAGATGCAGCACGCCAGCCATGGCCCGCGCGGTGCCGCCGCGGGCGCCGAGATACGCCATGCCGAGCCCGCTGGCCAGGCTGGACGGCGACAGCACCAGATTCGCCTGCGGATCGGCCCGGCACCAGGTGCTCAGCACGTCGAGCCCGAACGCGGTGTCCGCCGCCCCATACGGACGCGGGTCCATCAAAGGTTCCCTCGCCGCTACGCCATGGGCCATGACCGGGAGCGGGATGGTGGCGGATCCGCATCCCGCTATCAGCAGCGCCGTCATGACCGCCCCGGCGGCGGTCCGGAGTTCGTTCTTCATGCGTATCTGACGGAGCGCGGGCCTCCGCGGTGGCATCGGCGTGATTACACTGTGGTGGAGTTGTTGTTACCGGTGATGGCCTAGGTGCGCCGCGAAGCACCACATCCGTGGAAAGTGCTATCTCGATGGGCCGGTGAGCGGCCCGCAGATACGGGTCATGACCCGCCGGGACATCACCCGGCAGCGACGGCCCCGCCAGCACCAGTGCTGGGATCACCTCATCGCCGCACCGCTGTGGCCGATGCACGGCGCCAACCTGGGCACGCTGCTGCGCACCTGCGACGCGGTCGGCGCCTGCCTGGCCGTGCCCCG
>JBKQQQ010000048.1:0-4409 GCA_052144275.1 Streptosporangiaceae bacterium | reverse complement strand
CTGTCGCCCGCAGCCCGAGTACGAGCGCTGGAAGAGGCGATCATGGTCGTGAGAGCGCTCTCCGGCGGCGGCGATCCGGTCACGTTCGACGGCGAGTTCTACCACGTCACCGGGCTGACACCCGCGGCCGCACCAACGCCACCGATCTGGACCGGATCGCTCGGCCCGAAGGCGCTGGCAGTAACCGGCCGGCACGCGGACGGATGGATACCCGGACACCTCGCCGACTGGCGCAGCACGCGGGTTGCCGAGTCACGGCCCATCGTCGACGAAGCGGCTGCTTCGGTAGGGAGAAACCCTACCGATGTCGACACCATCTACAACGTGTCAGGGCGCCTTACCCGGGTCCCGCTACCAGAGACCCGCGACGACGAGGGCCGCTGGATCGGAGGCGGAGTGACGCAGTGGGTAGAGGAACTGACTTTCGCCGTGCTTGAACACGGCGCCGCCGCTTTCATCTACTTGCTCCCTCCTGGCGACAGCATCAGCGACACGACACTGAACCTCTGGGCACACGAAGTCGTGCCCGCCGTCCGCGAAGCAATCGCCAAGCGCTGACCTCCGGCGACCGGCAGGCGAGCTCAATCCACAGAAAATCGCATGCGACCATTGGCATCCTGCGGTCAGAAGTGGATGATCAGTGCCGCAGGCAGGCATCGAGCGGCCAGGTCCGGGCGAACCATCAGTTTCTGGATCTGTTGCTAGACCCAGGAAACCGGGACTGGAATGGCCAGCAAGACCCGCGTCAGTCCAGCGGCTGCCGCGCGATGGCCTCCGGCTCGCGGCCGGCCAGCAGCCAGCCGCCGACCGCGGCGATCAGCGGCAGCCCGATCAGCAGGATCAGCACGTCACTCAGCGGCAGGTCGCCGAACATGGCGGACAGGCTGCTGTGCGCCCAGGCCAGTACGGCGATCAGCGCGCCGGCCATGCCGAGGATCGCGCCGAGCAGGCCCAGGGCGGCGGCGGTCGCCGCGGTGATCATCCGCCGGGTCCCGGCGCTGGCGCCGGCCGCGGTGAGTGTGCGCAGGTCCCGTGCGGTCTCGCTGCGGATCAGGCCGACGGACGCGGCCAGCACGCCGAACGCCATGACGATACCGAGCGCGGTGGCGCCGCCGGCGAATTCGCCGAGACTCGGCGCATCGGTCTTGGTCTCGACCGTCACCTCGTAGCCGAGCGCCAGGTGCTGCGCGGCGCTAATCTGTGTGGCGGTGAGCGGGGCCGGCGCCTGGATCAGCCAGCCGTTCAGGCTGGCCTGCTGCCGGTACTTGCTCATCGCGTACTCGGTGATCACCGTGTTCGGCGCGGAGGTGCCACTGGGCAGGCTGCTGACCGTCTGCATCACCGGGTTGGCCATGCAGTCGCTGCTCAGCGTGCAGGGTGGCAGCACGCTGTCTTTGTGCACTATGCCGTTGGGACCGGACTGGAAGCCGTAGTTGCCCCAGGCCAGCTCGGTACGCGGAGGGCCGGCCAGGCCAGGTCGCATGGTGAGGATGTCGGTGCCCGGGCTGATCTGGCTGGCCTTGATGCCGTACGTGGCGAGCAGTTGCGGGGTGGCCACGTAGATGGACCCGTTGAAGTGATCGTGCGGCCCCTCCGTGCCAGCCTGGTACAGGCTGACGCCGGACGCCTCCAGCGGCAGCACGGACTGGGCGTGCAGGCCAGCCGCATAGCTGTCGACTTGCCTGCCCAGGCTGGCCAGCTGGGCGTTGCTGAGCTGATTGACGCCGCCGCCGCCGAGCTGCTGCTGGGTGTAGACGATCAGCTGGCTGCTGGACAGGTTCGAGCCGAACCAGTTCAGTGGGTTCCCGAACTGGATGCTGGCCACGAGGCAGATCGCCATGGCCAGGAACACCGCGAACGTGGTGGCGGCGAGCGCGGCACCGGACCGGGCTCGGTAACGGACCAGGTCGCGCAGCGCGATCCGGATCGCGACCGGCAGCCGCGATCCTGCACCGGCGGCCAGCACGCTGACGGCCAGCGGGGCGAGCAGGAGGATCCCGACGATCACGGCGACCAGGCCGACCAGCAGGAGCAGCGCGTGGCTGGCGTTGCCGGGGCCGATGGCGGCCAGGCCGCCGGTGAACGCCAGGCACGCGACGCCGACCGCGAACACGATGACGCCGGGCAGGGCGGCGCGGTGCACCGCCTTCGGCGGCGCGGGGCGGCCGGATAGCGCGGCCACCACCGGCACCGCGGCCATCGTCTTAGCCGGGCGGCGGGACGCCAGCACCGACGTCGCGATCGCGAACACGACCCCGATGCCGAACGCCCACCACGGCACGTTCGTCGCGTCCACCACGTGACCGGTGGCGTGCTGCAGCGTCGGCACGTAAGCGAACCAGGCGGCGAAGCCAAGCACCGCCCCGGCGAGCGCAGCGGTCACGCCGACTACCAGGCCGTTGACGATCATGACCAGGCGGAGGTTGCGTCCGGTCGCGCCGATCGCGCTGAGCATGCCGAGGGCACGCAGCCTGCGCTGGGCCATCACCGAGAAACCGGCCACCGATACCAGGCCGATGAACACCAGGCCGAGCACCTCCACCACCAGGACGAGCACCGCCGGCGAGATCCCGCCCGACATCATGTTGGGGACCGTGACCGTCGCCGCCGCCGGGATACCGGGCAGCGTCGCGTTGCCGTTGCCGATCGCGTGCTGGACGGCCGGGGAGCCGAGCAGCATGATCACCTGGCTGGGGTGCGGGACCTGGCCCGGGGCGACCAGCGCGAACTCGTCCGCCAGGTTGCTCGGGTCCTGCACGACGCCGGTCACCCGCCAGGTCGTGCCGGCGGCCTGCCAGGTGCCGCCCGCGTGCGCGCCGTACTTGGCCGCGACCTGGCTGGTCAGCGCGACCTGGCCGGGACCGGCCGGGTATGTGCCGCTGACCAGGCTGAGCAGCGGAGAGTTGTAGTGCCCGTGCGGATTCTCGGCACGGAGTTGCACAGGCTGGGTGGTGCCATTAGCGATGTTCTGATTCTCAATGACATCAGCTGGACCCCAGCGACCCGCCATGGTGGCGATGTCGGCGGCCAGCTGCGGGTCGCTGCCGGGCAGCGTGACCTGCACGGCAGCGGTGCCGAACATGGGGTAGTTCGGGTTCTGGAGCTGCACGTTCGTGACGGTGCTGGCGCCCCAGATCGTCGCCGCGACCGCCACGGTGAGCAGCCCGAGCACGAGCAGCTGCTGGCGCCATTCGCGGCGGAACAACCGCACCGCCCAGCGGATCACCGCCCGGCGGGCGACGATGCCGCCCTCGTCTCCGGTCAGGTCGGGGGGTTCGCGCAGCGCGATGCTCACCGGATCTCCCCAGGCGTGAGGAGGGATTCGGGGCCGGGCGGCCGGGTGGTCTGGCCGCTCACCCGCCCGTCGCGCAGGAATACCACGCGGTCGGCCCAGGCGGCCAGCTGCGCGTCGTGGGTCACCACCACCGCGGCCACGCCCCGCGTGCATGCCTCGTGCAGCAGCCGCATCACCTCGTCCGCGTTCACCGAGTCCAGGGCGCCGGACGGCTCGTCGGCCAGCAGCAGGCGGCGGTCCCCCACCACCGCGCGGGCGATGGCGACCCGCTGCCGCTCGCCGCCGGACAGCTGATCGGGGAACCGGCCGGCCCGGTCAGCCACGCCGAGCGCTTCCAGCGCAGCCAGCCCGGCCGCGCGCGCCTTCGGCACCGCGACGCCGTCCAGTTCCAGCGGCAAGGCGGCGTTCTCGGCGGCGGTCAGCCCGGGCAGCAGATTGAAATCCTGGAACACGTACCCGATCACCCGGCGCCGCAGCCGGGCCTTGCGGCCCCGCGGCATCCCCGCCAGCGCCATGCCGCAGACCAGCACGTCCCCGCTGGTGGGTTCCTCCAGGCTCCCGGCGATGGTCAGCAGCGTGGACTTACCCGACCCGCTGGGCCCCATCACCGCCACCATCTCCCCGGCCTGCACCGACAGGTCCACCCCGGCAAGCGCGTGCACCTTGGCCGGCTCCTGACCGTAGGTCTTGGACACGCCGCGCAGCTGCAGCACGCTCATCGCCGCGCTCCCGCCTTCCCCGCCCAGTCCCGGCCGGCTCACCGCCGTGCCCCCAGTCGGCGAAGCTGCGGAGCCGGAGCGGGCACTGAAGCAGGCCGGGACGGCTCGGCAGCGGCCCGTTTGAGCCGCGTATCGGCGGCATCCAGCCACCGGGTCACCGCGTCCAGCCGGAACAACTCGGCATCCACCACCAGCGCCAGGCCCAGATCATCCCGGGCCTCGCCCTCTTTCAGCCTCGTCCACTGCTGCATCAGCTCGACCAGGTACAGGCGGTGCGCCTGGATCACCTCATGCGCGTCGGTACCGGGCACCCGCGCGGCCACCAGCACCTTCATCACCAGCTCGTCGCGGGGCGGGGAGGTCAGGTCCGGCGTCGTGCGCAGCCAGGCGGCCAG
>JBKQQQ010000047.1:0-6987 GCA_052144275.1 Streptosporangiaceae bacterium | reverse complement strand
CATGGCTCCCGCCCGCCATCGCACCGCCGTAATCCCAGGCTGAATGGCTACGTTCTCACGTCCCTTCCCTCGTGGCGTTCACGGTTTCGGCCAACATGCCAGACAGGGCAGGGATAGGCACTGTAGTGGCGACATCGTTTGGATCACGCCGCTGAAAGTCGCTGAACCTCTCCCGCATGATCACCTTGAGAATCCGCCATCCATCCCGGAACGCGCGAAGGTTGCTCGCCCCGTAGATGCGACGGCGCTCATGACTTGGAATCTCATGGATCTTCAGGCCGACCCTGGCCGCCCTGATGTTCATCAGCGTTTCAATCTCGAAGCCCGTGCAGTTGATCTGCAGTGCGTCTAGGTGACGAGCCCAGAAGGCGTTGTAGCCGTAGCAGAGGTCAGTGAACTGTGTTCGGAACATGCGGTTGACGAGCATGTTTAGCAGTCGGTTTCCCCAGCGGCGCACGCCAGTGATGTCGTCGCTGCGGCCGCTGCCGGAAAAGCGCGAGCCTTTCGCGAAATCAGCGCCGGTCACGAGGGCGCCGATGAACTGGACTATTTCCACTCCGTCAGTCGAACCGTCCGCGTCGATCGTTACGATGATGTCACCGGTAGCCGCCGCGAAGCCTGCCATCAGCGCATCTCCCTTGCCCGTGCCACTCTGGTTGATTATCCTGGCTTCAGGGCAAAATATCCGGGTGACTGCGACGGTATCATCGGTGGAGTGCCCGTCAACTAGGATGATCTCATCCACCCAGTGCGGCAGCGTGGCGAAAACGTGCGGTAGATTAGCGGCCTCATTCCTGGCTGGAATGACGACGCTCACCGTCGGCGTGATTGCGAGCTCTGCAGAAATAGGGCGGTACGGCGACATGGCGCGGTTCTCAGTCCCATTCCGCCCGTCAACATAGAGTTGCGGCAGATGCCTGCCGTGGGAAGCTGGCAGGTCCGAGAGTGCCATCTATATCAGAACCTAACTAGGGCCTAGCGCCCCAATCGAGATCTCATACCCTTCGCCACGTAAATTATTTATGCGACAAAAAAGGAAACTATTTATCGTTGGTTAAGAATTTAATGTCCACCGGCACTTACGAGACTGCTCTGGTCTTCAACATGCGATAAATTCGTTAAAGACGGTTCCGGCTAGATGCATTGACCCCCCTGGCCGTTGGAGTGACGCCAGACAGCACCCTGACGTATAGATGACGCTCAGCCGGCGCTCCGGGTTCACGCCTCGCTGCGGTTCGATGTTTCGTCCACCGTCCAGAGACGGCCCTGGATCCCGTCGACGCGACGGGCAACCACCGCCAAGTCGGCCGCTACGAACCGATGAGGCCACGCGCCGCGGGCTACACGCTCGCGTTCAGCTGACCCTCACAAGTTGCCGAACCTGGCCTGCTCCCGCTCAACGGCGACCTTCGCTCTGCCGCCACGTCTCCCGCGGCTGTCCGTTACTTAGCCAGCTCAAGGTAGGTTGTCCAGTTTAGCCCGGACAGGGTGGGTATGAATATGCTCGTGACCGCGGTCATGGCGGTTACCTGTCTAGGTCTCGAATCCTCATAGGGGTCGGTGGTGGATCGGACGGTTGCGGCAATGCCAGTAGCCGGGCCACAGGCCTCGGGCACGGTCCGGGAGGAGCGTGCGGCCAAGGAGCCGCGGGCCGCGAAGCCGCTTGCGCAGGATCCACCCGGTGATCAGGTAGTAGTGGGTGCTGTCCTACAGCAGCCGCCTGGTTTCCAGCCTAGGCCGCGCTTGCTAGCGCGCCTGAACTGGGCCGGTCGGGGAGTCTCGGTGCTGACCGGATGGCAAGGCGTGGGCAAGACTCAGACGGCGGCCGCCTATGCACGGGCGAAGCAGGCGGCGGGCTGGCGGCTGGTGGCCTGGGTCAACGCCGGGAACACCGCGAGCCTGCTGGGTGGCCTGGCCGCAGTGGTGGACGCCGCCGGACTGTCTGACGGCTTCGGGCAGGACGCGCCTGATCCGGGCCGGGCTGTGCGGCGCTGGCTAGAGGCCGACGGGGATCGCTGCCTGCTCGTGTTCGACGACGCGGAAGATCCCGACATGCTGCGGCCGTTTATTCCTGCTGGCGGTAAGGCAGGAGTGCTGATCACTAGCACCCGGCGATCGGTGGCGAGTCTCGGAACCAGCGTGCCGGTGGAGGTGTTCACCGCCGACGAGGCGCTGGCGCTTCTGGGCGGTCGGACCGGCCTGACGGATGAAAAAGGAGCCGCTGCGCTGGCCGCCGAGCTGGGGCACTTGCCGATGGCGCTGACTCTGGCCGCGACGATTATCGCTGAGCAGCATCTGGAATATCAGACGTACTTGAAGCGGCTGAGGAACCTGCCCGTCGAGGAGCACTTGACCCCGGGGCAGGAGCAACCATACTCACGTGGCGTGGCGAGGGCGGTATTGCTGTCCCTGGAGGCAGTCCGAGCGGCCGATCATGCGGGCATGTGTACCCGGGTGATGGAGATCATGGCAATGCTGTTGGGGGCTAGGGTCAACCGGGAGCTGCTGCATGCGGCGGGGCTGGCGGGCATGCTGGCCAGCGGCGGGGAAGCGGTCGCTGCCGCCGCGGTGGATCGGGCGCTGACGCGGCTGGCCGAATGGTCGCTGCTGACTTTCAGCGTGGACGGCCAGACCATTATCGCTCACCGTCTGGTGACGCGTATAGTGCGTGATGAGCTGGTCCACCAGGAGCGATTGACGACGGCATGCCGAGCAGCTGCCTCAGTGCTGCAGGCGCGCGCGGCGGCGCTTGCGGGATCGCACGATCGCCAGGCCGCCAGGGATATCCCTGAGCAGGTGGCGGCGCTGTTGAATAATGCGCCTAGGCCCGAGAGCGAGACCGACGAGGAGCTGGCCGGGCTTCTGCTGCGGCTCCGGTTCTTCGCGCTCTATCACCTTATCGAGCTGGGTGAAAGCGCGGCGCAGGCGGTCGCGGTCGGCCAGCAGCTGACGGCGGACTTTGAGCGGGTGCTGGGCCGTGACCATCCGGCCACCCTGAGCTCGCGGAACAGTCTCGCCGCTGCATACCAGCTGGCGGGTCAGCCCGCCGCGGCTATCCCGCTATTCGAGGTAACGCTGGCCACCCAGGAGAGGGTACTGGGTCCTGATCACCTCGATACCTTGACCTCGCGGCATAATCTCGGTGTGGCATATCAGCTGGCTGGTCGGCCGGCCGAGGCGATCCCGTTGTTCGAGCAGACCCTCGCTATCCGCGAGCAGGTGCTGGGCGCCGACCACCCCAAGACCTTGAGCTCCCGAGGCAGCCTCGCTGCGGCTTACCGGGACGCGGGCCGGGTCGCGGAGGCGCTGCAGCTGTTTGAGCTGACCCTGGAGGCTCGAGAGCAAGTGCTAGGCGCTAACCATCCTGACACCTTGACCTCGCGGGAGAACCTTGCTGCCGCCTACCGAGAGGCGGGCCGGGTCGCGGAGGCGATCCCGCTGGTCGAGCAGACCCTGGCTGCCCGGGAACAGCTGCTGGGCGCCGACCACCGCAAGACCCTGGCCGCACGGAACAACCTCGCCACCGTGTACAGGCATTCAGGTCGGCCCGCTGAGGCTATCCCGCTGTACGAGCGGAATCTGACCGCTTGCGAGCGGCTGCTGGGGGCCAGCCATTTCAAGACTCTGAGCACGCGGAAGAGCCTCGCCAGCGCCTACCGGGAGGCAGGCCAGCCTGAGAAGGCCGGTTCCGGCGGCACAAGAAGCCCGCTCCCGGAGTTAGTGGATCAGGTCGAGGGGGAGCACGTCCAAGCGGCGGCGGAATCGCGCGAACCGGTCCTTGTGGGCCTCGTCCTCACCTGGATGTTCCGGAATCTGCAGCCGTGGCACGAAGACCGCCGACGGCGAGTCAACCGAACAGGCGGTGGCCGCGTCTTCGTATATAGCGGTACAATTCGGCCCTTAGAGCGCATTGCTTGACACGGCAGTCAAACAGCCCATTTGACGCTTGGAGTAGGGATCCGGGTGATAGCGCCACTGTGGCCCGCCGACCCGCAGGCGATCGGGCCGTACCGCCTGTACGGGGAACTGGGCTGCGGCGGCATGGGACGGGTGTTCCTGGGCCTTTCAGCAGACAAGCAACCTGTCGCGGTGAAAGTCATCCGCGCCGAACTGGCCGCGGATCGCGAGTTCCGTACACGGTTCCGGCAAGAGGTCGCCGCGGCCCGGAAGGTGAACGGCAGGTTTACCGCGCAGGTGGTCGACGCGGACCTGGATGGCCCGGTGCCGTGGTTGGCTACCGCCTATGTTGCTGGACCGGCGCTGGCCGAGGCGGTCAACAGCCACGGACCGCTGCCGGTCGATAAAGTGCTGTGGCTGGCGGCGGGGCTGGCCGAAAGCCTGATCGCCATTCACGCCGCAGACGTGGTCCACCGTGATCTGAAGCCCTCGAACGTCCTGCTTGCGGAGGACGGGCCGCGGGTGATCGACTTCGGGATCTCCCAGGCTGCCTGGGAGATCCCGATACCTGGCGCGGACTTCGGCTCACCTGGATTCATGTCTCCTGAACATGCCCTGGGCCAGGTCGTCGGGCCGCCGAGTGACATCTTCAGCCTGGGGGCGGTGGTTACTTTCGCGGCCACGGGTCAGAGGCCGTTCGGTTGCGGCTCGAGCGCTGCACTGATTTACCGGCTGGTCAACAGCCCGGCTGTCCTCGACACCGTTCCGGCCGAATTGCGGGGGCTGGTCGGAAGCTGCCTGGCCAAGCACCCCGACGACCGGCCCACCGCCAGCAGCTTGCTGACGCAAGTGGGCACCATCCAGCGGCAGTCCGGTTGGCTCTCTGAACCAGCCTTCGGCACGTTCACTTGGGGTCTGCAGGCAGCCGGGACCACCGACAGCAAGAATGGCGTGAAAATCCCGGCGCTGGTGGGGGTCTCCTCCGAAGCCTCCAGGGCCGGGCCGTCAGATGCGGAGCGTCGGCCGGGCAGCGCGAACCGGGGTCTGCAACGCCGCTTCTCGCGGTCGCTGCCATTGTTCATCCCCGGGCTCGTGGCCGCTGCGGCCACAGCGCTCTACCTCATGAGTCGCGCCATTGTCCCATCACCTGCGACACTTGGCGAGCCGCAGCCTGCGGTGACGAGACCAGCGGTACAGGTTCAGCCCCCGGCCGCCGGCACGGCCCCGATAGCAGGCCCGACGCCACCCGCGACGCCAACCGAGCGCGGGGCGCCATCTGCGCATAAGGACGGGATCGGCCCGTTCATCATCCAGGGCCCGTCGGCATCCGTATTCTTGAGCCCGTCCACGTTCACATCCGCGCTCCCCCCTCTACCTCCATCAGAGATGGTGGCCTCCAGCGATTCCCCGTCTCCGGCCAAGTCCTCTTCTGGTGCGAAGTCCCCGTCGCCGTCTGGATCCTCGTCCGGGTCGGGTTCCCCGTCTCCGACTGGGTCCTCGTCCGGGTCGGGTTCTCCGTCCCCGTCCTCCTCGTCTCCGTCCCCCTCCTCCTCCTCCTCGTCCCCGTCCCCGTCCTCTCCGTCCTCGTCCCCGTCCTCCTCGTCTCCGTCCTCCTCCTCGAGCACGCCTGCCACGTCAACGGTAAGCACGCCCGCGACCCCAACGCCGACGAGTGCCGGCTGACAGATTTCCCGAACGAGTGCTGGTATCTCTGTACACCATGACTACCAGTGACCATGGGTCGATCGACCGGCTTGACGCCGCGCTGATCGAACTGCTATCCGCCGACCTGATCTCACTCGCCACCCAGGTCCCCTACCGCGTCCTCCCCCTGGTCCGGGCAGCGGGAGGGTCGGCGGCCGGGACAGGATGAGCCCGCCAGGCTTGGCCGAGGCCGCCTCAGGCGCCCACCGTCTTGACCGCGAGTCGTCTTGTATCGGGCTCGCGGTCATGCCTCCCGCAGTTCGTGGCTCCCATAAGAGATCATCGCCTTAGGAGCCGAGGAGGCGTGGCCGACCAATGAGTAGCGGAGCGACCGCGACCAGCAGGCGTGACACCATGGCCGGGAATGCCCGTTGGCACGCGGAGGGCGCAGCCGGCGCGGGAAGTAACGCGGGCTGGCCGTTGTCGGCGCACTTGCCGCTTGGCGCGCTGTCCACCGCCGTGCCGTGCGCCCGCGGCTACACCCGCGCCATCCTGGACGAATGGAACCTGGCCGACCTGGCCGACGCGGCTGAGCTGATCGTGTCCGAGCTGGTCACCAACAGCGTGCAGGCCACGGCGGACAAGGACGGCCGGCCCCGGTACGGCGAAGCCGGCCTGCCGGTCGTGGACCTGCGGCTCGCCTCGGACCACGTAAGCTTCCGGGCCGAGGTCTGGGACAGCGTTCCTCGCGTGCCTGCCGCCCGGCCGGCCGAGCCGGACGAGGAGGGCGGGCGCGGGCTCGCGCTGGTGGAGGCGCTGTCTGATCGCTGGGGCTGGACCACGGTCCCCGGCTGGCCCGGCAAGGTCGTCTGGGCCGAGCTGCGGGCGGACTAGAGCGGACTAGGAAGGCCCGCACTAGGCAGAGCATGCGGTCAGCTGGTCAGGTCGGTGGCTATCTCAAGCACGATGGCCCGGAGCTTGTCCTGGTCGTCCACCTGCTGCAGGAAGAACATGCAGGTCGCGCCTACGGCGAGCGTCGCGGTGGTGGCGCGCACCCGGTCGCGCAGCGGGGCCTCGGGGCCGGCCAGAATGTCCACGAGAACGTCCAGGCGGTCCCGGAAGCGCGCGAAGCGTTCCTTGCCGGCCTCCATGGTCTGCACCGATGCCCGGTTCTGCTCGAGGAAGCGGAAGACCTCACTGCCGCCCAGCACGATGGTGACGTAGCGGTCGAGGATCGCGCGGCGGGTCTCGTCGCTCTGCGGCTGGTCCTTGGCCCAGTCCAGGAGGGCGTCGATCTCGGCGAAGTAGTCGTCGGTGAAGCTGTGGACGATGTCTTCCTTGGACTTGAAGTGGTAGTAGAGGGCGGCCTTGGTCACGCCCAGGCGCTCGGCGATCTCGCGCAGGGACGTCTTCTCGTAGCCCTGCTCGGCGAACAGCTCGAGCGCC
>JBKQQQ010000046.1:0-4775 GCA_052144275.1 Streptosporangiaceae bacterium | reverse complement strand
AGGGCGGGAGAGATCCCGGGTGAGCGCTGCGGTGGGCCTCGTAGGCGGTGCGTGCGAGGCGGTCGAGGTCGGTGCTGGTCACCTAATCGATAATGCCAGGGGGCATGGCGGTGGCTCCCGGGAACCCTGGAAGCCTCTCGGAGTACGTCCTAACTGAGGGCAGGTAAGGAAGGCCTGGGCGGATTTGCGGAAGGCCGCGACGGGGCGGCTGCGGTCGCCGGCGCAGGTCGGTCATTACTTCAGCGACTAGACGAGCAGGTCCGGCAGGCTCCGGTCGTCGCCAGCATCGAACCAGGTGAGCGTGATCGCGGTGGAACGAGGTAAACCGGCACCCGTTCGGGCCGAGTTTTGGTCGTCCTGAGCGCCAGTTGCCCCCTATGGCAGCCTTGAGGGCATGGCCCTGGAGGTGCTGCCCGCGACCGCTGAGCGATTCGACGATGTCGCCACCCTGCTGGGTCGTTCCGACAAGGCCTGCTGGTGCCTGTACTGGCGGCTGGCTTCCGGGGAGTACGACCGGGTTCCTGACCGGCCAGCCAGGGTGCGCCAGCTGCTCGCGGGTGATCCGGCGCCAGGACTGCTCGCTTACCTGGACGGAACGGTGGTCGGCTGGTGCGGGCTGGGTCCTCGTTCCCAAATGGGCCGCCTGATCCGCTCCCGGACCATCCCTGCCGTCGACGATCTGCCGGTATGGACCGTGACATGTTTTGTCGTGCGGCCCGGATACCGCCGTCGCGGAGTGGCTCGCGCCCTGCTCGCCGGCGCCGTCTCCTACGCCGGGGAGCATTCCGCGCCCGCTCTGGAGGGATACCCGATCGATCCGGCCGGGGCGCGGGTCAGCACCGCGTTCGCCTATGTGGGCACGACGTCGATGTTCGAGGCGGCCGGATTCCACCGTGTCGTCCAGACCGCCGCACGCAGCGCCAGCCTGCCGCGCTGGCTGATGCGCCGGACCTTCTGAGCGGCTACCCGAAGCAGGATGCCGCGGTGGAGGTTCCGCTCACCTGAACGCCTCGGCCTGAGAAGGGCCACGTTGCCCGCTGACCGCACAACTGCTGATATTGCTATAAGCTCAGATGGCTCGCATCGGGCAATAGCTCGCGCACCTGGCCGCAGACGGCGGGCGCCGGCCGCGGGCGCCCATGTGGCATAATCTTGATCTGCAGTTGGGAGATCAATGCAAGACGGGCCACGTATTCTAGTCGCTGCCGCGCTGGGAAAGATCATCGAACCTCTTTTGCGGCAGTCCCTGGTTGATGCCAGGGTAAGGATCGCCGAGGATGAGGCTGCGGTCGAGCACGCCATCAATGACCGCTTGAGATTTGACGTAGTGGTTGCCGACCTTACCTGGAACGACTATGTCATCGAGTACTCGTTCGACGGGCTTGACGTGCTCAACGCCCTTCGGCATGCAGGCAGGCAGACACCCGTAATATTCGCCGCCCAAGGTCACGGGCTTGAGCGTGATCACCTGGACGAGGCAGTCGAGCAGCCCGAAGTAGTGGGAATTTACCGAAAGGCAACGGGTCCCGGGCCGCTTATCGAGGCTATTGACATTACCGTCAGCGGCGGCAGCCTGGCGGTCTCCCGGTTTCCCTCGGGCGCCAGTCCGCCAGATATTCCGCGGATTCACGAGTATTTTAAGAAAGGCAAGGGCGTGACTGCGGCCCGCTTGGCCGGAGCGATCGCCTCAGGCCGGGCGGTAAACCATGAGACGCTCGCCAGCACCGCGCACGTCGGATACGACACTGCCGCTAAACTCGTCGATTACCTTGGCCCTCTGATCAAAGATCGACGCGAGCATAGTCATGAGCTTAAGATGACCCCCGAGGTCGTTTACCGATGGTGCGGCGAACATGCACGTTATATCCTGAGCTGGTGCCGGCGTAACGGTTATAGCGACATCGCGGCCCGGGCCACCGCGGCAGTGGTGCCATGAACTGCCCCGCCCGCGCCTGATGCCGCAGGCACGGCTGATCGCGGCCGGTGCGCCGTCCGCCGCGGCTGGACGTCGGCGGCCCCTTCCTGCGGGTGAGGTTCGGTGGATTAGGCGCTTCCGGTTGGAGCATGCAAGTTCTTGCATGGGCGAAACAAGATCTCGCAAGGATCTGCCTGATAGCCGACCGATGGATCCTGTTGCTTATTTTCCGTAGATAATCTGTTTTGTCCCAAGGCTGGCTTAGTGAGCAGTTACGGCTCTGCGGCGCACGACAGCGGAAGCTCTCACTGAAACAGCCGACGAGGGCGATGGGGGGGCGCCCTGTGCCCGCCGGCCGCGGCAGGCTGGTGCGGGCCGACGTCGGCCCCGGGTAGCCCTGTGGCCATGGCCGCATGGGCTACCCGGGCCGACGGACTCCGTGAGCCGGTGTGGCCCGGATTCAACATCCCACGCGACTGCTGGTGTCGAAGTGTGTGCAGCATCTCACCCTTGGTGGGTGATACGTGTGGGTCGCGTGCCATCAAGGCTGGTAGCGCTGGGGCGCCTCAGGACGGGCACGGCTGAGCCGGACGCTTTCGGTCGCGCTTCGGTGAGCTGAACTGAGCTGAGCCGCGTCCCCATTGCTGGCATCTCGGGAAATGGAGGACCAGGGTGAGTGATGATCTTGCGGCGCTGGCCGCTGATGCCTACGTCTACGGCTTTCCGCTGGTCTTCGACTTGCAGATGGTTGGCGGCTTCACTCGCGAGGGCATGGGGTCGGTTGCGCCAGCTTCCTTCAACAGCTTCAGCCACGCGTCGAAGCTGGCCGGGCCGCAGGACCAGTTCGTGTCGATCAACAACGACACCATCTACTCCATCGCGCAGGTCGATGTGAGCGGCGGCCCTGTGCTGCTGCGCGTGCCGGACTCGGCTGGGCGTTATTACGTGCTGCAGTTCGTCGACGCGTGGACCAATAACTTCGCCTATGTGGGCCGCCGGGCGACCGGGACTGCGGCCGGATCCTTCCTGCTGGTCCCGCCGGGATGGAAGTCGGATGCGCCTGATGGGGCCCGGGTGATCGAGTTCCCGACGGATGTGGGCACGATCGTGGGCCGCTGGGCCTGCGATGGCCCGGCTGACCTGGATGCCGTCCGGGCGCTGCAAAGCGGGCTGTCCCTGGAGCCGTACGACACCCTGGCGCCTCCGAAGGGCCTCCCGGCACCGGCTGCCGTCCCCGCCGAGCTCGCCTTCTTCGAGCAGATGCGGGCCTGGCTGCAGGCCTTCCCCCCATCCGAGCCGGACCGCGCCTACCAGCAGCGGTTCGCCCCCCTCGGCCTGGTCGGCCCGGCCGCTTCCTACGCCGACTGCCCGCCCGGCCTGGCCAAGGCGCTGACGGCTGGCGCGGACGCCGCGAAGCAGAAGATGGACGCGGTGCTCAAGGCGGGCGGCCTGGCGCCGGTCATCAACGGCTGGACGATCACCTTCCATATGTTCGATTACAACCTCGACCACCTGGGCCCGGGCACGATCGATGACCCGGCGTGGAAGATCGCCGGCCGCGAGACCAGCTACCTAGCCCGGGCCCTGGCCGCCCGCGGCGGCCTGTGGGGCAACCACGGATATGAGGCGGCCTATCCGATGACCTACACCGACGCCGACGGCGATCAGCTCGACGGACGCAACCGGTACACCATCCGATTTGACCAGGACCCGCCGGTCGACGCCTTCTGGTCGATCACCATGTACGACCTGCCCGACTTCTACCTCGTCGCCAACCCGATCGACCGGTATTCCATCGGCGACCGCACCACCGGCCTGCGCCGCGACGACGACGGATCACTCACGATCATGATCCAGCACGAACAGCCCGCCGACACCAGCAACTGGCTGCCCGCTCCGGCCGCACCGTTCCGGCCTATTATGCGCCTGTACCAGCCGCAGGCCGCCGTGTTGGACGGCACCTACAAGATCCCGCCCATCACCAAGGCGAGTTAGCGCCATGGCAGATCACGTTGGCCCGGCTGGCCCGACGGCGCGCCTGGCCCGGTCGGCTTTAGATCCTCCAACCGCCCCGATGTCACATCGTTGCGGTCGGCCGGGTGGCGCTGCGGCCGGCCGCGATACTGAGGGGGCTGGTGAGGTGCCGGCGGCGGGCCAACGTAATGTGCTACGGCATTAGTGTTGCCCGCGGACTGCGCAACTCCCGGTATTGCTATAGGCTCGGGTGGCTTGAGGCGGTCAATAGCTCGTGCACCTGGCCGCAGACGGCAGGCGCCCCCGGCGGCCCTACGGAATAATCTTGATCTGCAGTTGGGAAATCAATGCAAGACGGGCCACGTATTCTAGTAGCTGCAGCGCTGGGAAAGATCATCGAGCCTCTTTTGCGACAGTCCCTGATTGATGCCAAGGTACAGATCGCCGAGGACAAGGCTGCGGTCCAGCACGCTGTCAATGACCGCTTGAGATTCGACGTAGCAGTTGTCGATCTTACCTGGAACGACTATGCGGTCGAGTACTCGTTCGACGGGCTTGACGTGCTGAACGCCCTTCGGCGCTCAGGCAGGCAGACACCCGTAATATTCGCTGCCCAAGGTCACGGGCTTGAGCGTGATCACTTGGACGAGGCCGTCGAGCAGCCCGAGGTGGTGGGCATCTACCGGAAGGCAACGGGACCTGAGCCACTGATCGAGGCTATTGATATTACCGTCAGCGGGGGCATCCAGCCGGCTTCCCGGTTTCCTACGGGCGCTAGTCCGCCTGATATTCCCCGGATTCACTCCTATTTTAAGAAAGGCAAGGGCCTGACTGCGGCCCGCTTGACCGGAGCGATCGCCTCAGGCCGCGCGGTAAATCATGAAAC
>JBKQQQ010000045.1:0-5643 GCA_052144275.1 Streptosporangiaceae bacterium | reverse complement strand
GGTCAGCGACCGCGTCAGCCAGGTCGCGCCGCTGCCCGGCGACGAGCGCCCAGCACTGTTCCCCGACATTCCCACGTTCCGAAGTTGGGTGTTGGCCCGCCATTGACTGCGATGCGTAAAGCGTCATATCCTAACTCCTTTTGTAACTATTTGGGTAACCTAGTAAAGACGTGTTGTGCAAGCGTTCACGATTCCTCGCTGAGCACCGCCACCGTGGTGCCGGTGCTGTGCCCCGGCGTCGGCCCTCGCCGCCGGGCGGCCGCGACCACCGGGTCGCCTGATGCGGATCGGCCCGCGTCTCGGGCGGCTCCGTTCACACACCTCCCTCCTCTTAGGCTTTTGGCTCATGCATAAGAGCGTGCATCGCTGCCCGGGTTGCTCGCATGGGTGAGTTCCCCCATTTCCCCGGCCGCCGTGATGTTTCTCACCCTCTGACATGGCCCGTGAGCGATCCGTGCCTATGGCCCGGGTCCAGGGCGCGAGCTAGGGTTGGCGGGGTGAGCGGCGCCGTGGCTGCAGATCGGCCGGGCCCGCGATCGGAGCCGCCCGGCACTGCTGAGCTGCTGTGCGCGCTGTCCTACGGCTCGGGCCTGGCGGCGGCCGAGCAGATGGAACACGGGACCAACACGGCCTTCGTGGGCGTCCAGCTCGGGCGCGCGCTCGGGGCGGGGGCCGGGGACCTGGAGGCGGTCTTTTACGGGGCGCTGGTCAAGGATGCGGGATGCGGCGCCTGCGGCGCGGTGCTGGCCCGGTTCTTTGCCGATGATGAGATGGTTCCCCGGCTCGACCTGAACCTGGTCGACCTGCATAGTCCCCGCAGCATGGGGGCCTGGGCCGTAAGCCGGCTGCAGCTGGACCCCGGCACCGCGCCTGCCCGGCTCGCCCGGCTTGCCGCCTTCGCCTCCCGGTGCGGCCCGGTGGCGCACGAAGCGATGGCTGTGCACTGCGAGGTCGCCGCCGACTTCGCCGCTGGCCTTGGGTTCGGCCATCACGTGCAAGACGCCGTCCACTACCAGTACGAGCGGCATGACGGGCGCAGCCCGGCTTTCCACCGGCCCGCGGAGGCGATCCCCCGCCCGGCCAAGATCCTGCACCTGGCGCTGGCCGCCGACCTGGTGCGCGGACTGAGCGGTGCCGAGGCGGCGGCGGCCATGGTCAGCCAGAGGACCGGGACCTACTTCGATCCGGACGTGGCCGGGGCCTACCTCGACCTGGCCGACGGCCTGTGGCCAGACGGCGATGAGCCGGTCCCGCTCACCGACGTGCTGTCCTGTGCCCCGGGGACCCCGGTCGACGAGCTACCTGGCGACCGGCGCCTGGCCGTGTGCGAGGCGCTGGCGGACTTCGCCGACCTGAAGTCCGCGCGGCGCGGTTCCCACTCGCACTGGGTCGCCAGCCTGGCCGCCCGGGCTGCTTCCGGCCTCGGGCTCCCGGGAGCCGAGCAGGAGCGTCTGCGCCGGGCCGGGCTGGTCCACGACCTCGGCAAGATCGCCGTGCCGTACCGCCTGCTTGAGCAGGCTGGCGACGACACACGTGCGGCCAGCCGCCGGGCAGGAGCAGACGCGCTCGCGGAGCCGGTCCGGCTGCACCCCTACTATGCCCAGCGCATCTTGTCCCGGGTCCGCCCCCTCGCCGACCTGGCCGCGGACGTCGGCGCCCACCACGAGCGCCTCGACGGCTCCGGCTATCCACTCGGGCTCACCGGCCCGGCTATACCCACCGGCGCCCGGGTGCTCGCCGCCGCCGATGTCTGGGCCGAGCGGGCCGCCCATGGCCCGCCCGACCTCACCGGCGAAGACGGCCTCGACCCGGCATGCATAGCCGCGCTGCGGTCCTGCCCCCGGCCCGGTACCGGTCCCCCGCGCCAGCGCTCCCGCGCCGATCCGGGCCGCCCCGCCCTCAGCTCACGCGAGCTGGAGGTACTGCGGCTGCTCACCGACGGCGCCTCCAACCCCGACATCAGCAAGACCCTGCACATCAGCCGGCGCACCGCCGAGCACCACGTCGAGCACATCCTCACCAAACTCGACGTGACCAGCCGCACCGCCGCCGTGGCCCACGCCCTGACCCACGAACTGCTGTCCTGAACCGAGCCCGGCGCCACGCCCAGCTGACCGGGCCACACAACGCCAGCCCCAGCCCGGATCCAGCCGGGATACGTGTAATTGGGGAGCGGCCGGAATACGCCAGAAAGGGCCGCGGGCTGGGGATGATCATCAGGGTGGTCGTCGTCCTGCTGGGGGGTGTGACCTGGGTCGATCGGACCGCGTATCCGCGGTTTGCGGCTCGGCAGCGCCGAGCCGCTGCGGCTGGAGCTGGCCAACTGGCTGCTGGGCGCCGCGGCGATGCAGGTGCTCATGGCCGAGACCACCGCGGCTCCATAGGGGCCAATATGGAGTAGCGGGCCACGGCCGCCGCGGCCCCGCTCACAGCGCCGCGGCGGGCCGGGCGGCGCGGGCAGGCCGAGCCTGGGCCGGGTGTAGCCAGGCGACCACTCCCTCGCCGCCGAGTACCCCTGCGCTCGCGCCAGCTTCCTAACGCCACTGGCCGTTCCGTTGCTGCTCGCGCCCCGTTTTTTATGACGGCCTGACTATCTGAGCGGCCCGGCTGGGTGCGTGGCTGGCCGCCCTCTCAGAGACGGATAAATCGAGCAGTGCTGCAGCCTCAATGCCCCACACTGTATGGGTGCAGGCTAGAGACTTCTTCGTCGTTGATCAGGACGCTACGGTCGAGATCAACGGTGGTCATCCGACTATCTATGTACTGGACGACGAGTTTCTCTCAGACCTGCGTTCCGGGCCTGTGTCTTATGTAAACGATGTATCCGCTGCTGAAGGTCTGTGCGACCTTCTAGAAGACGAGCTACTCGGGTACGTCAGTAGCGGTCGACCCTCCCTCAGTGATAGGGAGGTCACACAAGTCAGCCGTACGCTTGAGGCCGTTACCAGGCGGCTTGGGATACCTGCAGACTTGCCGTTCCGGAACTTCACCACCCTGGACGTACACACCGGTCGCTTTCCTTCATCGCGCACCACCTCCATACAGTCCTACCGACAGTTGGTGCTCGACTTCTTTAAGCCGCTGCGCAGTCAGCTCGCTGAGATGGAAGGCGCGGCGATCTTGAGATCAAAGAGGGGCAGTATGCCAACCTCCGTGATCCTGCTGCGATCGGAGAGCACCTCACTCGACTCCAGAGAACCGCTAGCGGCACTCACGAGTCGAGCACGGATTGCCCGAGCGGATCGAAGATCCCGCAGCGGTAGCGATGCTCGCCGCGATCCTGCGCGACATCCCCGCACCCCCGGCCACCGAGCGAAAGCATCAGCGATGAAAGGACCTCAGCGGAATAAGCCAGAAAAGCGGCGGAGAAGGTCACCGAAACCATCTCCGCCGCTCTTTTACGTCGGGAACCTAAATGCGCCAGTCGAATTCGACGCGCTGCCGCAGGACCGCCATTTCGCGTTCCCGGCGGATGGTTTTGTCCTTGATGTTGCTCGCCGGATTGGACGCTGCGCCGGGGGGAAGCGGCTTGATCGTGACCCGGTGCAGTACCGCGCGGATGGCGGCGCGCCTGCGGTCGGTATTCCACGATTCCCACGCATCGCGGACCCGCTCCGACGGGGGGATGTCGCTCATCACCGTGGCCGATCCGGTGAGCCGGTCGTATTCCCGCCGTGCGGTGCTGATGTCGTCTTCGGTGCGCCGCCGGATATCGAGCCAGTCGGCCCGGTCAATGACCCGGTCAGAGTAGTCGCGGCGGGCCTCGTCCCGTCGTTCCTGGGCGTCCCTGATCTGCTCTAGCAGTTCCGCGCGGCGCGGCGCGTGCTGGTCTTCCCCTTCGCGCAATGCCTGCTGCACGCGCGGGGATTCCAGCGCGTCCAGCACCGCGCCGGTCACGTATTCCTCCAGCAATCCCGCCTTGATCGCGGTCCCGCCGCACCCTTTCGGCCCGACCACGCACGCATATGAATCCGCGCGGCGCTGCGCATACCGCCGGTAATGCAGCCCCCGGCCGCACTTCGGGCAGGTCGCGATGCCGGACAGCAGATGCGCCGGGGCCCGCACCACGTGCTTACGGCGCGCCGGGTCCGCGAACAGCTTCACCAGCCGCTCATGAGTGTCCACGTCGATGATCGCCGGCCATTGCGTGGCCGGGTACTTCTTGCCCTGCCACTCCAGCAGGCCCGCCAGCCGCGCCGAGGTCAGCGTGCCGACAATCGACGTCGGCCACCACTGCTTCGCGGCAACCGGCCTGATGCCCCGCGCGGTCCAGTCCCGCACGATCGACCCGACCGATTCCCCGTGCTCCAGCACCCGCATGGCCGCGTCCCGGATCGCGTCCGCCTCGACCGGGTTGATGTCCTCCCGCAGGATGTGCCGCTTCTTCGGATTCGGCTCGTCCGGATTGGCGTAAATGCGCGTATACCCGAACCACCGCTGCCCGCCGCTCAGACGCCGGCCCTTGCGCGCCTCGCGGTCCTGGGCCTCGCGGACCCGCGCGCTCTTGACCGCGCTTTCCCGCCGCGCCCGCAGGGTCTCCATCCCGCCGTAATAGGCACCCTCCGCCGTGGACAGGTCCAGGTCCCCGCCGGTATAGGCCGACAGCCGCACCCCATGCCGCACGCACACCTTCTCAAAGGCGTTCCAGTCGGTCAGGTTGCGGGTCAGCCGGTCAATGTCGCGGACGATCACCACGTCCACCTGCCCGGCCTCGATCGCCGCGATCAGCTCCCCGAACCCGTCACGGGTGATTTCCTTGAACCCGGAGAACCCGTCATCCTTGAAGGTAGCCGCGACGATCCAGCCGCGCCGCCTTGCGTGGTCGGTGCCCCGCTCGTGCTGAGTGGGACCCGACTCGGCCGCGTCGTAGGTCTCGCTCAGCCGGGCGTAGACACCCGCCCTGAGCTGGGCTTCCGCCCGGTCTGCCTGTGCGCTGTCCATAAGTCCATCATGATGCAAAAACACAGCGAACGCATGCGGCGGCTGGTCGCGGCCGGGCTGCTGCCCGAGCGGGCCGGGCGGCCCGTCCAAAGTGGTGGCGCACATCTCCCTGGCCGACCTGATGATGCTGGAGGGCAGCACCGCCCTGCTGGAGGAGTGGACCAGCCGGGTCCGCGCCCAGTGGGCCGGGCACCGCGCCGCCGCGTCGGCCGGCGGCAGCGACGGCGGGGCCTGGCTGGACAGCGACGCCGCCCAGGCCGTGGCGTGCGACGCGGCGATGGCCCCGTTCGTCACCGGCGAGGTCAACCCGGCTGCCCTAGACGACCTCGTCCGCCTATGCGTCGAGCTCGACCGGCTCCGCCACCACCCCCGCGGCGGCGACGGCACCGGCCCCGCCGGCGGCGACGGCAGCGACGCCGGGCAGGGCGCGCCCGGCCCGGACACCGCGCGGGCGTGGGAAGCCCTCGAGCGTGCCATCATCGGCAAAACCATAAATTTTCTACTGCACTCACGTGTACCGCTTGACCTGCGGACATTCCATAGCACGGATAGGTTCATCCCGCTCGCCATCGTGCGGGAGGAGGACTAACCAGTTGATGGCGTGTAGGCCGGCGCGTACTGGGGCAGGTCGCCACAGCTGACTCCGCTGTACGCGGCAGGCGGGCTTGCTGGTTGAGCGCTGGTTACCTGGCCGGTCTGCTT
>JBKQQQ010000044.1:0-11910 GCA_052144275.1 Streptosporangiaceae bacterium | reverse complement strand
GGGGCACGCCGAGCAGCCCGGCCAGGGCTTCGGCCGGGCCGGGCGTGATCAGCTCGGTGAGCTTCCGGACCGGGGGCGGGGACCCCATCAACCGAGGGTGAAGGGGTCGCGGGTGCCGCCGGTGAGCTCGACCCAGACGGCCTTGGTCTGGGTGTACTCGTGCACGGCGTCGATGCCGTTCTCCCGGCCGAGCCCGGACAGGCCGAAGCCGCCGAAGGGCACGTCCGGGCCGACCACGCGGTAGGCGTTGATCCACACGGTGCCGGTGCGCAGCGCGTGCGCCACCCGGTGACCGCGGTGGATGTCCTTGGTCCACACCGCCCCGGCCAGGCCGTAGCGGCTGTCGTTGGCCAGCGCGATGGCCTCGTCCTCGGTATCGAACGGGATGACGGCCAGCACCGGGCCGAACACCTCCTCGCACGCGACCGTCATGGTGGGCTTGACCCCGGTGAGCACCGTCGGCTGGACGAAGTAGCCGCCTAGCGCGTCGTCGGCGCGGCCGCCGACGGCGACGGTCGCGCCCTCGGTCGCAGCCGAGTCGAGGAACGAGAGCACCTTGCGGTACTGCGGCTCGGTGGCCACCGGTCCCATCTCGGTTTCGGCCGCGCGCGGGTCGCCGAGGCGGATGGCCCGGGCACGTTCGGCAATCTTGTCCACGAGCGCGTCGTGCACGGCCCGGCTGACCAGCAGCCGGGAGCCGGCCATGCAGGTCTGCCCGGTGGCGGCGAACACCCCGGCCAGCACCCCGTTGCACGCCGCGTCCAGGTCGGCGTCGTCGAAGACCAGGTGGGCGGACTTGCCGCCCAGTTCGAGCAGCACGCCGGTGATGTTCGCGGCGGCGGCCTTGGCCACCTCGGCGCCGACTCCGGTCGAGCCGGTGAACGCCACCTTGTCGATGCCGGGGTGGGCGGCCAGTGCCTTGCCGACCGCGGGCCCGAACCCGGTCACGACGTTGAATACGCCTGGCGGGAACCCGGCCTCGTCCATCAGCGCGGCGAGCTCGACCGCGGAGGCGGGGGAGTAGTCGCTCGGCTTGGCCACCATCGTGCAGCCCGCGGCCAGGGCCGGCGCCAGCTTCCAGCACAGCAGCAGCAGCGGGGAGTTCCACGGCACGATCGCCGCGACCACGCCGGCCGGCTCGCGCCGGGTGTAGACGAGGAAGTTCGGCTTGTCGACCGGGATGGTGGAGCCTTCGAGCTTGTCGGCCAGCCCGGAGAAGTAGTAGAACCACTCCGGGATGCTGCCGAGCTGGCCGCGCATCTCGCGCAGCAGCTTGCCGGTGTCCCGGGTCTCGATCTCGGCCAGCCGGTCGGCGTCGCGCGCGATCAGGTCCCCGAGCCGGCGCATCAGCCGGGCCCGCCCGAACCCGGTGAGCTGGCCCCACGGCCCGGCCAGGGCCCGGCGGGCCGCGGCCACCGCGGCGTCGACGTCCGCGGTGTCGCCGTCGGCCGCGCTGGCCCACGGCGCGCCGAGGTAGGGGTCGACGGTGTCGTACCGCTGCCCGGACGCCGCCTCGACCCGGCGCCCGTCGATGACGAGCTGGTACTGCGGCCGGCTAGTCGTGGTCATTGTTTCCTCCCGGCCTCGTCGTCACGGTCTGTTCTTGTGTACCCCGGATTTCGGCCAGCACCGAGTCCGTGTGCTGGCCGAGCGCCGGGACGGCGCCCATGGCCGCCTCCCGGCCGGGGACGGTCACCGGCGGCAGCAGTGCCCGCACCGGGCCGGCCGGGGTGTCCACCTCGCGCCACCTGTGGGCCAGCTGCGGGTGGGTGGCGAACTCCGCGGGCGTGCGCAGCCGGGCGCTGGCGATGCCGGCCTCGTCCAGCAGCGCGAGCACCTCGTCGGGCGTCATCGATCCGAGCGCGGCCTCGATGATCGCCGTCAGCTCGCCGTCGTGGGCTACCCGGTCCGGGTTGGTGGTGAACCGCTCGTCGGTGATCAGGTCCGGCCGGCCGAGCACCCGCTCGCAGAGCACGGCCCACTCGCGGTCGTTCTGCAGGCCCAGGAACACCCGCCCGCCCAGGTAGGGGCCGTACGGGGAGATGGACGCGTGCCGGGCGCCGGTGCGCCGGACCTCCTGCTCGCCGTAGACGGTGTAGTAGTAGGGCTGGCTCATCCACTCGCCCAGGGCGTCCAGCAGGGACACCTCGAGGCTGGATCCGCAGCCGGTGCGCTCCCGCTCGTACAGCGCGGTCAGCACCCCGCTGTAGGCGTACATCCCGGCGGCGATGTCGGCGACCGAGATGCCGGCCTTGCACGGCGCCTCCGGGGTGCCGGTGACCGACAGCAGCCCCGCCTCGCACTGCACCAGCAGGTCGTAGGCCTTCTTGCCGGCGTAGGGGCCGTCCGGCCCGTAGCCGGAGACCGAGCAGCAGATCAGCCGCGGGTGCCGGGCGCGGAGCTCGTCGGCGCCCAGGCCCAGCCGCTCGGCCGCGCCGGGCGCGAGGTTCTGCACGAAGACGTCGGCCCGGTCCAGCAGGGCGGCCAGCGCCGCCTGGCCGTCGGCGCTCTTCACGTCGAGCTCCACCGATTCCTTGCCCCGGTTCAGCCATACGAAGTAGCTCGCCTGGCCGAGCACGGACCGGTCGTAGCCGCGGGCGAAGTCGCCGGTGCCCGGCCGCTCGACCTTGATGACCCGGGCGCCGAGGTCGGCGAGCTGCCGGGTGGCGAAGGGCACCGCGACGGCCTGCTCCAGCGCGACCACCACGATCCCCGCCAGCGGGAGGACGGGCTGGCCCTGGGCGGACGGCCCCTGCGCGGATGGCACCGTCACGACGTGGCCGGGTGACGCTGGACGAGCTGGCGGGCGATGACGTTGCGCTGAATCTCGTTGGTGCCCTCGCCGACGATCATCAGCGGCGCGTCGCGGAAGTAGCGTTCCACGTCGAACTCGGTGGAGTACCCGTAGCCGCCGTGGATGCGCATCGCGTCCAGGGCGACCTCCATCGCCGTTTCCGAGGCGAACAGCTTGGCCATGCCCGCCTCCATGTCCGCGCGCCGCCCGGAGTCATAACACCGCGCGGCGTACAGGACGAGCTGGCGGGCCGCGGTGAGCTTGGTCGCCATGTCGGCGAGGTAGTTGCCGATGGACTGGTGCTTCCAGATCGGCTTCCCGAACGCCTCCCGCTGCTGCGCGTACCGCAGCGCGTCGTCCAGCGCGGCCTGGCCCACGCCGAGCGCGCGCGAGGCCACCTGGATCCGGCCGATCTCCAGGCCGCGCATCATCTGCGCGAACCCCTCGCCCTCCCGCTCGCCGAGCAGCGCCGTATCGGGCACCCGGTAGTCGTCGAAGGTGAGCTCGCAGCTCTCGACGCCCTTGTAGCCCAGCTTGGGCAGGTCGCGGGAGACGGTGAAGCCGGGGCCTGGTTCGGCCAGGATGATGCTGATGCCGGCGTGGGCGGGCCGGGCCTTGGGGTCGGTCTTGCACAGCAGTGCCACCAGCCCGGAGCGGCGGGCGTTGGTGATCCAGGTCTTGGACCCGTTGATGACGTAGGACGCGCCGTCGCGGCGGGCGGAAGTCCGGATCGCCTGCAGGTCGGACCCGCCGCCCGGCTCGGTCAGCGCCATGGTCGCCCGCAGCTCGCCGGTCGCCATCCGCGGCAGGTAGGCGCGTTTCTGGGCCTCGGTCCCGTAGGCCAGCAGCAGCTTGGCGACCACCGTGTGGCCGCCCATCGCCCCGGCCAGGCTCATCCACCCGCGGGCCAGCTCCTCGGTGATCATCGCGTAGCAGGACGTGCTGACCTGGGTGTCCCCCCAGGGCTCGGGGATGGCCAGGCCGAAGATGCCGAGCTGCTTCATCTGCTCGATGAGCTTGTCCGGGTAGGTGTTGGCGTGCTCGAGCTCACGCACGACCGGCCTGACCTCGCGGTTGACGAAGTCGCGGACGAGCCCGACCATGGCGCGCTCGTCCTCGTTCAGCTCATCCATGCCGGGTCACCTTCTGGTAGGAACCGCCGCAGCACGCCTGTGGCATTATCCCAGGTCCACGAGGCCGGATCGGTGTCCAGGCCGCGCACGCAATCGGCCAGCTTGGCCTGCAGCTGGGCCGCGGTGGGGGGCCGTTCCGGGGAGCCCGGCGGGAACTTCGCTCTGGCCCGCAGGATCGTCCCGTCGCCGGTGTGGACCTCCGCCTCGAGCTCGCCGTCGAGCAGCCAGCTGCCGCCGGGGTCGAGTTTGGTCTCCACCAGGCTGACCAGCCGCCGGGCGGCGTCCCGGCGGACCGCGGCGTCGGTGAAGCTGGCGAACCCGGGATACGCCCCGGAATAGGCAGCGAGCAGCGCGGCCGCGGCCGCGTACTCCAGGCTGAACTTGCCCTGCAGCCCGGAGGCCGGCCGGTGATGGATCAGCGGCACGACCGTGGCCTCGGGGGTGCGCAGCACGATCCGGCGGATCGCGGCGGGATCCAGCTTCGGGGCAAGCTCCGGTCCGGCAAGTTCCGACAGAGCGCTGATCGGCCGCTGCAGCGCATAACAGCACGGGTAGAGCTTGATGGCCAGACCGTTCGGCACCGCCGGCCCGGACAGATCCACCGCGGCCGGATCGCCGCCGACCAGGCCCAGCCACGCGTCGACGGCCTCGGGGTCGGCCTCCGCGCCGGCCGCCGCGAGCCGGGCCGCGCGGATCCCGGCGTCGACGGCGAAGCCGACCTGGAGCGACTTGGCGTCCGTGCCGAACGCCCGCTGGACCCCGCCGGCCGCGGGCACGGCCAGCGCCATGGCCACCGCGATCTTGGCGGCCGGCAGTCCCAGCGCGACGGCCGCCCCGGCGGCGCTGGCCGGTGCCCCGGCCGTGCAGGTGGCGTGCCAGCCGGCCGAATAGTGCCGCCAGCCCAGGGCCGTCCCGAGCCGCGCCATCACCCCCGCCGCGGCCAGGTAGGCACGCGGGCCGCCGCCCGTGGCCAGCGCCGTCGGCACGCAGACCGCGCTGACGTGCGTCGTCGACGGCATGTGCAGGTCATCGAAATCCAGGACGTGCCCGGCCACGGCCCAGCGCGCGCCGTCGGGCAGGCCCGCGGCCAGCCGGGTGACGCGATGACCGCGGGCGGCGAGCGTGACCGCGACCGTGTCCAGCAACGACCGGTCCGCCAGGTGCAGGTCGTCCGGCGTCGGCTCGAGTCGCTCGGCCCACCGGGCCAGGGCCACGGCAACGGACGTCATCCGGCCCGCTCCTTCCCTCCCGGCCAAGGCTCTTTCCTGCCACGACCCTCTGCTACGGGCCACGACCCCTGCGCCAATGACACTGCGCCAACGACACCGCCGCGTCCTGGACTTGGCCGACCTAATAAGAATATATGTACGGCCATTTAGTCATAAAAGTACGGCTAAAGTCAATCCAGGGCGTTACGCTCGGGGCATGGAGGTGCGACCCGTCGCCTACCGGACCCTGGCCGCCCAGATCCGGAACGCCATCCGCAACGGCGACTACGCCGACGGGCGCCAGCTGCCCACCGAGGAACAGCTCGCGGCCAGCTACTCGGTCAGCAGGCAGACCGTCCGGCGGGCCATGCAGGACCTGGTGTCGGAGGGGATCATCTACCGGGTGGCCGGCCGGGGCACTTACCCGGTCGCCGAGCAGGACAGGTACGTCAACCATTTCGGCTCGGTGGAGGAGCTGATGGCGCTGTCGCTCGACACCGAGTGCGAGGTCATCAGCCCGCTGCAGCGCCGCGTCGACGTCGAGACGGCCAGCCGGCTCCGGCTTGGATCGGACGAGATCTTCACCGTGACGCTCGTCCGGCGGCACGCCGACGTCCCGTTCTGCTACACCTCGGTGTCCCTGCCGCCGCGGATCGGGCAGCTGCTGACCGGGTTCGGCGAGCTGTCCGCGGCGGGCCGGCGCAGCCGGGTGACTGTCATCGGGCTGATCGACGCGCGGACGAGCGGGGCCATCGCCGCCGCGGAGCAGAGCGTCAGCGCGGCCGGCGCTCCCGCGTTCGCTGCCCGGCACCTGGGCTGCGACGCGGGTGAGCCGCTGCTGCGGATCGACCGCCTGTACTTCGACGGCGAGGACACCCCCGTCGAGCTCGCGGTCAGCTACTTCGACCCCGGGCACTACTCCTACCGGGTCAAGCTCCGCCGCAGATAGTTGCAGGGCCAGTGCTTTGTCTGCGGTTCGGTTATAGCACCCGGAACCGCAGACAAATCCTCATCTCGCCACGTATCCCACCTCGCCAGCCAAGATCGTTCGTCAGTTTTGGTCGCTATTACGACCAAAACTGACGAACGATGCTCAGGAAACCCTCGCTCGGCGCACCACACTGAGCCGCACTAGCATCGGAATCCGCTGCGGTGAAAAGGGCAGGAATGACTGAGCTGTATCCTCCGATCGAGCCGTACGAGCATGGGCTGCTCGATGTCGGCGATGGCAACCTGGTGTACTGGGAGACCTGCGGGAACCCGGCCGGTAAGCCGGCCGTGATGGTGCATGGCGGTCCGGGCCAGGGATGCGTACCGAGAATGCGGCAGATGTTCGACCCGGAACGCTACCGGGCTGTGCTGTTCGACCAGCGCGGATGCGGGCGCAGCAGGCCGCATGCGAGTGACCCGGCCACCAGCATGCGGCACAACACCACCGACCACTTGGTCGCCGACATGGAGCGGCTCCGCGAGCACCTAGGTATCGACCGCTGGCTGGTCACCGGCGGCTCGTGGGGCACCACGCTGGCCCTGAGCTACGCCGAGCGCTACGGAGCCGGCCGCGCCGCCGGTCGCCGACTATGATCCTCCCGGCGGCGACGTGCTCGCGTTCGCCCGGCTCTGCGCGCACTATTTCTCCCATGCCGGATTCGTCGAGGCGAACGCGGTGATCCGCGACGCCGGACGCCTGGAAGGCATCCCCGGCGTCCTGATCCACGGCCGCCTCGACCTAAGCTGCCCGGCGGATACAGCCTGGGAACTCGCCCGCGCCTGGCCCGGCGCAGAACTGCTCATCGATGATCACTCCGGACACCTGGGGAGCGACACCAAGCGCGCGTGGATGCTCGACACGCTCGCCAGATTCGCCAGCCGGTGAACTCACCCGACTAGAGTTACCTGCTACCGGCGCCCCCGGCCAGGGCTGGGTTTCCCTCCGGGCTCGGATGGCGGGCTGCGGCACTTGGATGCAACGCCCCGGCGGCGAGGGAGCTGGGTAAGGCTAGCAGGGGTAGCGGGCGGTTCGGGGGCCGGACGATTATCGTGTTGCCATGATGCCTTCGCCCTCAGCCGCCGATGGCGAACAGACCGTCTCGGCGTCGACCCCGCGAGAGATCCGCGCCGCGTTGACCGGCGAGGAGATCGCCCATTTCGATCGTGAGTACCGGCATGCGATGGCCGATGCCGCGGAATCTCTCGACCTGTCAGGCGTCGTGTCGATGCTAAGGCGATGGCAGCGCGTCGCCTGGTCCACCCAGGATGACCCGGACGCGCACCGGCACATGCTGGCTTGCGCGGAGGAGCTGAACGCAGGCGGCGATGTCGCTACCGAGTCGTGGCAGGCAACGAAGGCCCGGCTGAGCTTGTAGGTGTATTCGGTCGAATCGGAGCAGCACGCTCTTGAACAGGTCGCGGCGCTGCCTGCGGAGGCACTTCCCTATTACGCCGAACTGATGACCGTCCTCGAAACCGCACCATGGGGCGGCGAGGCCTACGACCGTCAGCGGCCCGACGGGAACATGCGCACGTATATCTCTGGCCAACACGACCAAGGCATGGTGATCTACCTCATCCTCGAAGATCAGCGGCGGGTCATCGTCCTGCGTGTCTTGTGGGCCGGATAAGGCAGGAGGCATCGATGGGTAAGCGGTTGAGTTCAGGTGAGCAGCGGGCACGTCGACAGCGACGAGGGGAGCGCGCGTTCCTCTTTGACGGCAGCCTGGATCGCTGCCTGGCCGAGTTCGAGCGCGAGGACTGGGAGTGGGCCCTCTCGTCATGTGGCGGCGACACGCTGCGGGCCGCACGGCAGTGTGGCCTGAGTGACGTACCGCCGGGGGCGAAAGCCCTGTGGGGACGATCGGCCGAAGAGGCTCGCGGGACATACCGTCAATGGCAGAAACGGCGCGGCGGCAAGTAACGCTTCAGCCGCAGGCGTGGCGCGAAGGTCAGCTGGTTCCGAGCAGGGGCGGCCGTCCGCCGGTGCCCGGGATGAGCTCCCGCGCCGGATGGGCGCGGCCCGCGGGCCCGGCGGCGAACGCGGTGAGGATGTTCGCCGTGGCGGCCTGGATGGCGCGCCGCACGGCCGGGGGAGCGGGCGCCGGGCAACCCGCTGCCACGGGCAGTGCACAGATCCAGTCCTCGGTGCCGGCATCGAATACCCCGGCGCCGCTGGCGGCCACGTAGTAGCTGACGTCGCTGTACGTGGGCGCGGCGCCGCAGCTGACCGGCGA
The DNA here is from genome assembly GCA_052144275.1 of Streptosporangiaceae bacterium. Lineage (GTDB taxonomy): Bacteria > Actinomycetota > Actinomycetes > Streptosporangiales > Streptosporangiaceae > Palsa-504. The sequence goes on along the minus strand of JBKQQQ010000044.1, from coordinate 3,548 downwards.
CCGGGCCAGTACCTCGATCGGCCTCGGCGTCGGCTCCGCCGGGTTGACCTGGTCGAATTCCGGGCCCACCAGCCCGGGCAGCGACTCGCCCGCGTGCACGCCGCCGCCGGCCCACACCCAGCTGCCCGGGTCGGTCACGACCATCGGGAAGTTGCTGGTGACCGAGCAGACGTAGGACTGGCCGATCAGGGAGCTTTCCGGGTCCGGGTCCGGCGGAGTCGGCCAGTTCCCGGTCACCAGCGCATTGTCCTTGCCGTAGAGCGGATCTTCCTGCGGGATCTTGTAGTTCACCTCGATCCGGTCCGGGCCGAGCGGCGACGACTCGAACCGGATCTTGCGGAAGATCGCGTTGGCGCCGAAAAACGCCACGTTCGTGCCCTGGTCGCGGGCCCGCGTGACGGTGGCGCGCATGGCTGGCGACCAGTACTCGTCGTGCGCCTCGCTGATCATGGCCCGGGCGCCGGCCAGGACGCCGGGGTACAGGTCGAGGTCGACGCTGGTGAGGTAGGCCAGCGGCAGCCCGAGCCGCTCGGCGAAGGTGACCAGCGGGAGCTCCAGCTGGAAGTAGGCCCCGGCCCCGTTGTTGTAGGACAGGGGCCGGTCGAAGGTGACCCGGCGGCCGCGGTCGGCGAAGCTGCCGCCGGGGCCGCCGTACAGGCTGTACTGGCCCCAGCCGTTGTAGGCCTGGTAGGACGTCACCGCCGAGACCAGCACGACCCGGCCCGCCACCGAGGGCGACCGGATCACCATCGGCACGTAGCTCTGCACCCCCGTCGAGGCGTCCAGCCGCAGCAGGTACGAACCGGGCGGCCAGCCGGTCGTGGGCACGGTCAGGCTCGGCTGCCAGGGCGCGACCGCCATCGAGCCCGGCTGGACGATCTTCGCCCCCGGCTGGTAGCGGCCCGGCGTGGCCGGCGAGGTCCACACCAGGCGGGCCAGGTCGCCGCCGTACCAGCCCATCCGGAACGCGCGGACCCGGAAGCTGCGCGCCGTGGTCGACACGAACAGCCGGAACGAGGTGCCGGGCAGCACGTCGGCCCGGTCGGCGAAACCCTCGAGCTGGTAGAGATGACCGGGATGCGTGATCCGCCAGTGCGGGTCACCGGGCAGCGCGTTCTCGGCCGGGGTCCCGGCCGCGGCCGGGGCGGGAGCCCGGGTTGCCCGCGGGGCGGCAGGGCGGGCCGGGGGTACGGCGGTGCAGGCCACCACCGCCAGCGCGCAGGCCGCCAGCACGCACGCCACCAGCGCGGGCCGGAGTCGTCTGGCGCTGGGAGGGCGGGCTTGCATGCTCACGATGATGACAGGCGTGCTCTAGGGTCAGTGCTTTGTCTGCGGTTATGCAGCACTCCCGGCCAACGCCACGACATGGCAGGATACGGCGCTATCCGCCGGTACGGTAACCCCTGACACCTTCGCCGGCACCGGCCTCGGGGCCACCGATGGCACCAAGGTCATTGACCTGTTCGGGTCGGTCATCGACCTGTTCGGGTCACACGTGACCTGGTCGCTCCATGGCACCCCGCCAGCCGGCGTATCCCTGTCCGAGACGACGATCAGCTATTCAGGCACAACCGCAATTTCCAACCCGCCTAACGTCGTCGTCGATGGCACTGACAGTGCCGGGAACGCCGAGGCGCTCCTGATCCCCGTCACGATCACGCCCGGTTCGATCCAGATCAACGGGACTGCCTCTACGGTCGTCCTCGGGGACACCTTGTCCAAGCTGGCCGCTACGAACATCGCCGGCACCGTGAAGTTCAGTGCGACCAGTTCCGTGGGCAACAGCATCGGCTTCGCGCAGTCGAACCTGCCGTCCGGGTGTACCAGCAGCACCAGTACGCGGGGGCGATTATCGCCGGGTGGACCGCGACCAAGGCCGACCCGGCGACGCATTTCCTGCGCCTGGCCGGCACCTCCGCGGGTGCGGACAAGTTCGAGTACGCGCCCAGCGGCGCGGGGACCGGGCTCTGCGTGTCCGATCCCGGCGGCGGCTGGGCCTCCGATCCGCTGCCTGACGGCCTGATCCTCACGGTGTGCAACAACGGTCCGTGGCAGCAGTTCGTGCCGCAGTCGAACGGCACGCTGAAGGACCTGGCCACCGGCCTGTTCGTCAACCCGGACGGCACCGGCGCGCAGCTGCGCGGCAGCACCGCTCCGACGCCGTGGGGTGGCTCCGTCTACACCTGGACGGACTACGCCCACCTGCCCGGCTAGGAGGTAACCAACCCCCGGCCAGGAGGTAACCAACCAAGGCGAAGGGACCCCGCAGGGGGTCCCTTCGCTGCGGGACGGGAAGGCGCTACCGGGCCGGCGTGTTACACGTGCGTGTCGGGAAATAATCCGCGTGCCCCGCGAGGGCGAGGCCGATAGCGAGCGGAGGTGACCGGTGGCGCTGCCGAATGATTCCACGCCCAAGTTCAGTGAGTACGCCCACCCGGAGAAGATCGTGTCGACCGGGTGGGTCGCCGCCCACCTCGACGACCCCGGCCTGGTGGTAGCCGAGTCCGACGAGGACGTGCTGCTGTACGAGACCGGCCACATCCCGGGAGCGGTCAAGCTCGACTGGCACACCGAGCTCAACGACCCGGTCACCCGCGACTACGTCGACGGGGCCGGTTTCGCCGCGCTGATGTCGGAGAAGGGAATCAGCCGGGACACCACGCTGGTGCTCTACGGCGACAAGAACAACTGGTGGGCGGCCTACGCGCTGTGGGTGTGCTCCTTGTTCGGGCACCCCGACGTGCGGCTGATGGACGGCGGCCGGGCGAAGTGGATCGCCGAGGGCCGCCCGGTCAGCACCGAGGCCCCGAAGCGCCCGGAGGCCGATTACCCGGTCATCGAACGTGACGACGAGCGGATCCGCGCCTTCCAGGACCAGGTCCTGGACCACCTCGGCCAGCCGATGATCGACGTCAGGTCGCCCGGCGAGTACACCGGCGAGTTGCTGCACATGCCCGACTACCCCCAGGAGGGCGCCCTGCGCGGCGGCCACATCCCCGGCGCGCGGAGCATCCCGTGGGCCCGGGCCGCGGCCGAGGATGCCACCTTCCGGACCCGGGCCGAACTCGAGGCGATCTACCAAGGCGAGGCCGGGCTGAGTCCTGACGACGACGTGGTGGTCTACTGCCGTATCGGCGAGCGGTCCAGCCACACCTGGTTCGTGCTGCAGCACCTGCTCGGCTACCCGTACGTGCGCAACTATGACGGGTCATGGACCGAGTGGGGGAACAGCGTCCGCGTCCCCATCACCAGGGGTGACAGCCCGTGACTACCGCGGCGCTCAATCCCCGGCTGCAGGAGATCGTCGAGGACTTCGCCGCCGTGCCGGACAAGGACCGGCTGCAGTTGCTGCTGGAGTACTCCCGGGATCTGCCGGCCCTGCCCGAGCGTTACGCCGCGCACCGTGACCTGCTCGAGCCCGTGCCCGAATGCCAGACGCCGCTTTTCCTGGCCGTCGAGGTCGGGCCGGACTCGGCGGTTCACCTGTTCTTCGAGGCCCCGGCCGAGGCGCCGACCACCCGCGGCTTCGCCGCCATCCTGCACGCCGG
>JBKQQQ010000043.1:0-2651 GCA_052144275.1 Streptosporangiaceae bacterium | reverse complement strand
ACGTGATCCACCCGGGCGCCCTTGCGCCGGGACAGGTGCCCCCGGACCCCGCCCTGCAACAGCTCGCTCTTACCGAGGTCGGTGCCTTCGGCCAGCGCCGCGGGCACCCACCAGGTGACCAGCTCCGAGGGCTCGCCGTCCTGGTGGACCAGCACCCGCCGTGCCAGCACCCCGCCCTTCCCGGCGGCGCCCAGCAGCGCGGCCACCCGGGGCGGCGGGGGAGTGATGCCCGCCTCGATCACCTCGCCCGGCTCCCGGGCCTCCTCGCGGTTCAGGGCTTCTTCGCCGGTCCGCGGTGATTCCAGGCCGGCCAGCGCCGGGCGGCCCCGGACGAAGCTGCCCTTGCCCTGCTGGGTCTCGATCCACCCGTCCTGCCGCAGCACCCGCAGCGCCCGCACCACAGTCGGCCGGGCGATCTGGAACTCATCGCTCAGCTGATGCTCACTGGGCAGCAGCGACCCCGGCGGGTACTCCCCGGACTCGATCCGCCGCCGCAGCTCGTCGATCACCTGGGCGTACTTGGGCGGAGTGTACTCATAGGGCATGACATGTGCCTTACTCAAGTAACTTGTCTACCCAAGCACCCTACTGCCCGACTGCCTAGCTGTCACCCCCTTTGGCCAAAGCCGCCACCTGGACGCCTTCCCTGGTCAGACCCCGGCCGGACCCAAGCCAGAGGAGCGCCAGGCTTCCCCGCAGCCACCTCGGCCGCCCGCTTCCGGCACAAGGCCAGCCACCCGGGGGCAGCCAGCGCATGACACGGCTCCTGCGCGCCGATCACGTCAGCCAGCTCCCAGACTTCATGCAGGCCATCCTGGACGACCACCATCGCGATCTGCCCCCACACATCACCATCGGTCTCCAGGTCCGCTGGCGCCGGACGCTCATGCTCGCCATACAGTGCGGTCACCATCTCCCCGGCCGACAGCGGCGACTCCATCCGCACCACATACGGCCTGCCCTCCCCATCAAAATAGCCCGACCCGGCGGTAACGACAGGGCAAGCGCGGGCAGCGCCCGGCACGGCGGCTCCTGCGACCTCCCGCAGCCCACGGCGTTCTTCATGCTCTGCTGCCACGCCAGGCCCCGTCTCTAAAGCCCCCAGCGGCACGCGCGGTCATGCGCACATCCGGCGTGATGGCAGCGGCCTGCCACCGCCTCACCTGCTCCAGGGTCCAGCCGTCCAGCACCTCGAAATGCTCCAGCCCGGCGTCATCGACGGCATCCAGGTGGCGGTCGAATTCACTGGCGTCATCACCGGCGAACCCGCAAGGGCACCGGTACGACGCAGCGTCCCACCCGGCACCCGCCACCTGAGCGGCTACCTGGCCAGCGATCCGCATGCGCCGGGGATCTTCGACAGTCATAACGTGCTCCCGATATCGGGCCGGGCAGAGTGCGCGCCCGGCTCTAGTGAGGGTGATCAACCTGCTCGCTGGCATTTCTCCAGCTCATGCCATAGCTCACCGGCATCCTGGGTGATCACGGCGCACAAACCGCCCGAGCTCGGCTCGCGCCAGGCCTCGAACATCAGCCCCCGCCAGCCCGGGCAGATGCCGAACGAGAACTCCGGGAACGCCGTCCGCAACCGGACCAGCTCCGCTTTCATCCACGGCGGAGCACCCGGTCGTGCACGCAACGCTGACCGCTCAGCCATCGCAAGCCATGCGGCCTCCGGGTAGTTGCTGCCAGACTCCATCGGCTATGCCAGCTCCCGGACTTGCCCGGAGCCGCCGCAGTCCAGGCATGACTGCCTGACAGCCTCGGCAGCGACACGGATCAAGGTCCCGATCACCAATGCCCGCCGCGAGCGGCGGAATTTCCACCCCTGCCCGCGACACGACGGACAGGCAACCCTTGCGGCTCCGCCTGTAGTTCCCATGACCATACGGTTACGGATACGCGCCGCCGCGCCCATATCCGCGCGGTATACCGAGGCGGGATATAAGCTCGCAATCAGTCACGCCGTACCCACGCACGGGAACCGCGGACGGAGGAACGAGCAACGGCATGCCCGGCCGCGCCGACGACCTGATCCAGATCCCGGCCTCGCTTTGGGAGCGACCCGAGGTCACCGCGGCCCTGCGCAACCGGGACATCGGGCGGTTCTTCGCCCTCGTGCAGCAGTACTCCGGAGCCAGCCAGACCCAGATCGGCATCGCCTGCGTGCTGCCGCAAGGCAAGGTCAGCGACATCATCCGCGGCATCCAGCAGGTCGAGAAGCTTGAGGTGTTCGAGCGCATCGCCAACGGCCTCGGCCTGCCCGACCCCGCCCGGATCAGCCTCGGCCTGGCCCCGCACCGACCCGGATCCCCCCGGGCCATCCCGCCGGGGGATACCTCCGCGCCGCAGGTGCCATCCGCCTCGGGCCTGTTTACCCTCGATGAAGGGGACAGGCAGGAGGACGACCCGGTGCGACGCCGTACCTTCGTCGGGCTCACCGGCGCAACGATGGCCAGCGCGATACTCGACGGCATCCCGCGAACCAGGCCGCCAGCCGACGCCGAGGCCCTCGCGCCCGTGCTCACCGGGCACGCACCAGACGCGGCAGCGCTTCAAGCCCCACCCGATATCAGAGCCCTGGCCCGCGCAGCAGATGACGCCCGGCGGCAGTACCAGGCCTGCCGCTACACCGACCTGATCCCGCTCCT
>JBKQQQ010000042.1:0-11496 GCA_052144275.1 Streptosporangiaceae bacterium | reverse complement strand
GGACGTGGCACACACCGCGGTCATCGCCCCGGCCTTCACGGTGCTCGATCTCCCGGGCGGCGAGCGCGACCTCATCGGCCTGGCCCGCGTCTCCACCGACACCCAGGACGCCCGGCTGCAGCACGACGCCCTCACCGGGGCCGGGTGCGGCCGGATCTACACCGAGAAGGTGAGCACCCGCAAGGCCGCCGCCGAGCGGCAGGGCCCGGCCGCCGCGCTGGACTACCTGCGCCCCGGCGACACCCTCGTCGTCTGGAATCTCGACCGCCTCGGCCGCTCCGTCAAGGACGTGCTCACCATCGCCGACGACTTGCACGCCCGCAGCATCGGCGTCCAGATCCTCACCTGCAAGCTCTCCGGCAGCTACTCACCCCGTGGTGAAGGCAAGTTCTTCTTCACCATGATGGCCGCCTTCGCCGAGCTGGAGCGGGACATCATTCACGAGCGCACCATGGCCGGCCTGGTGGCGGCGAAGGCCCAGGGCCGCAACGGCGGCCGTCCCACCGTGATGAACGAGGACAAGCTGGCCGCCGCTCGGGCGCGCCGGGCCCGCGGTGAGAGCCCCACGGATATCGCCAGGGCACTCGGCGTCAGCCGGGCATCGGTATACCGGCACCTGTCCGCCGAGAGTCAGGAGGACTAACTTAGACCAGGCCGAACCCCGCTCACAGCCCGCCCGTGGCATTTACGGCGGGCTTAGCTGCGTCGGCGGTACGCTTCCCCAGATTCTCTACATTGTCGAGCTCATATGCGGCTCGCAGGGGCGGTCCGGGGCTGCGTGGCGGTCCGCGGCATCTTCAGCGTGACCTTGGTGCCTTCACCCGGGGCGGTGGTCACGGTCGCGGTGCCGCCGCGGCAGGTCATCCGGCCGCGGATCGATTCGGCCAGGCCCTTGCGGTCCGCGGGGACCGCCACGGGGTCGAAGCCCTGCCCTCGGTCCTGCACGACGAGCGATATCTCCACGGGCTCCACCTCGGCGAACAGCGAGATGACGCTGGCGCCGGACCACTTCGCCGCGTTTACCGTCGCCTCGCGGGCGGCGCCGAGCAGCGCGTTCAGGCTGTCGTCGAGCTCGCAGTCGCCGACGATCACCGCCTTGACCGGGACCCCGTACCTGGCCTCGACGTCTTGCTGCATCTGCCGCACCCCGGCGGCGAAGGTGAGCTCCGCATCCGTCTCGTTCGGGTCCCGGCCCTCGAACAGCCGATCCAGGGTCGAATAGGCCGGCAACTCGCACCTTTGCGCGCTCAGCACCTCCAGCGCCACGTTGATCACGTCGGCCGGGCCCACGTGCTGATCTGCATGCTTGCCTGCTACCTCACCTGGCACCTGCGCCGGGCGTGGGCCCCGCTGACCTTCACCGACGAGAATCCGCCTCAGCAGGCCAATCCCGTCACCCAGGCCAGCCGCTGGGCGGCTGCCCAGGCCAAGGCGTCATATCAGCACGATCCGGCAGGGCAGCCCTACCGCAGCTTCCGCGGCCTGCTGGAGCACCTGGCCACCTTGACCCGTAACCAGGTCCGGTTCACCGGAACCCAGGCCACCATCCCCATGCTCACCGAGCCGACCAGCACCCAGCGCGAGGCCTTCACCCTCCTCGGCACCGCCATCCCGCTCAACTTGACGTAGCCAGAACGCCACCCGGCCAATCCGGTAAAAGCCCAGGTCAGACCCGAAATAGCCTACCGAATTGGCCGTAACTTCGGCCTAAGACGCCCCTGGTTTACCGTCTGGTGGATCGTCATGAGCGTGACCGCCAAGCTCGCCGTAACCGTGCTCGCCTTCACGGTGCTGGCGCCGTCTTGCCCTGCGACCTTGCGGGCGGTCCTGCTCGGCGAGCTCGTCGCGCTTGTGGCGCAGCGCACGATTCGCGCTGACAACCTTGTCGTAGAGATCCCGGAACTGGTCTTCATGCCCTCCCATGTTCGCAACTATCGCGCGGACGGCGGCCATAAGCCGCGCGACCTGGGGCCGCAGCGCGGGATCACTTAGGTTCAGGCGGTTGGTGTACAGCGAGATCTCGTTGGTAACGGGGATCATGGCGTGGCGGAGTCTTTCGAGTTCCCCTGCCAGCTGGATGGCTCGCGGGTCAGGCGGCCCGCCGGTGAGCTCGGCTAGATTGCCGGGGACCTGGGTAAGGTTCCGCCGCCGAGCCGCTGTGTGGTGCCACACCTCCGCTTGGGTCAGCAGGGTGATGACAGCGGCGCCGAGAGCGGCCAGGATCTCATCCCGCGTCGCCGCGGCGGCGCGCTCGTGTTCCCGGTCGGTGCTGCGTCCTTGCAGCCAGGTGCCCAGGAGGACGCCGACAATCACGAACACGCCGCTGAGTATCCCGGCTATCAGCGCTGAGCCTGCCGCACTGTTCACCGGCCGCGGCTCTCTTCCTCGGTGACTTCTAGCTCTCGCTTGCTGAAGTCATAGCGGATATGACGATACGTGACTGCCTCGCTGAATTCCCCGAACGCATCAAACACTTCCTGCTGGCGGGTCTCCCAGACATTCTCTGGCTCTGTGAGCGAGAAGCCCGCCAGGGCCTCAATGGCGTCAAGCAGGCGCCGACCTGGGGCAGCATCCGGACGCGCCCCCGCAGGCACGGCCCGGATCGACCGGGGAAGACTTGGGGACAAGAGGATCTCTTCGACGGCGGCGAACGAGGCAGTCAGCTCGCGGCGTATCGCCTTCGCATATGCCCTGTAGAAGAGGCTTTCCAGGTGATAGCGGGCCATGCCCTGACCGCGCTGCCGCCACTTATGTAGATCGGTAAGAAGCTGAATGCAGGCGTGCGCGGCGTCCACTACGAGTTCCTCCCGGCGCAGGCGTGCGGCCCGGCGGGCGGCGAGGCCGGAACGGAGCCATTCGAGGCCCGTGGCAAGAGCGACGCCAGCGAGGGTGAACACGCCGGCGATGATCGCGATGCCCACGAGCGCACACTCTAGCCGGTTTACCGCCGTGTCACCCTTATTGGCCGCGCGGGGCGTTTTAGCGTGGTTTACCAGCGGGACGGAATATCCGGGTTTGTCATCCGATGGGGTTTACCTTCATCCCTTCTGCGGCTACCAGGTAAACCGTGCACAATCGGGAAGGTGGAAACGTGGACGTGCGAGCCAGGATGCATGAATCATCGCGAGCACGTTTACATCCTGTGCTACGGGGAGCCGACCGTGATCAGGGAAGGCGATTGCGGCGAGCTGGCCGTCACGCACTACGTCGGGTACACCCAGCAGCAGCCGCCGGTGAAACGGGTCTGGCAGCACGGCCGCGGATCGGCCCGGGCGCTTGTCCGGGTGCGCCCGGGGACGCTGCGGGACGAGGCGCGAGCCAAGTGCCTGGAAAGGTGCCCGCGGTGCGGGGACCGGCTGTGGTATCTCGCTGGCGAGTGGCCCTCCGCGGAGATCCTGGCCGCGGGCGGCCTGTTCATCTCGCCGCACGAGAACCGGGTGAAGCTGCGACCCGGGCCGACGCCACCCCGGCACCGGCCGTGGGACGGGCTGAAGGACGCTGACAATCCGGTACCCGGCGGAGGCCCCTAGGCGCGCTGCGCGGCTCCTGGCGCCGGGGGGACGGCGTAGCTGATCGCGACGTCCAGGGCCGCTGCGAGGCGCTCTGAGCCGAGCTCGGCGAAGTACCGTGCAAGCTCGCGGGCCGCGGCCGACGTCAGCGTGATGCGCACGGATTGGTCGTGCACGTTCGTGATCACGACGCGCGGCGGGCGGCCCGGCGGCTGGGTGAGCGTCACCACGGTGCCGTCCTCAGCGGCACCGCCGCAGCGCACATGCGTCTCGTGTGCGCCGGTGAGGGCGCACCACGCTGGGCACGGATAATTGATCAGACGCCTCCCGCAGGGACAGTTACCCGAGGATACCGAGCGCCTCGCGTATCTCCGGTCAGCCGGAGCGGGCTGTCCCCGCACGCCGGGTATCCGCAGCCCGGAGGCCAGACCGCATAACGAGCCGGTCGGGGAAGTCCCGGACAGGGCCTTTACGAGGTCGGGTGCCAGATCGCTATCCGTGTGCATGAGGGCGCCGTCTGAAGTCCTTATCCAGTTGACGCCTGCAGCGTCGCGGAAGGTGAGGACGGCGCCGCAGCCGGCCAGATCGGTGCCGGGCGGGAATTCCCGCCGTCGGGGCTCTCTCTCCCAGTTCAGCACAGTGCCCAGCAGCTCAGGATTGGGCGTGCCGTAGCCTTCCGGCCCGAGATACCAGTAAAGCCTCACGTCGTAGATGGGCTGCTGTCGCTCGCTGGCGTTCACGACGATTGCCTCGAGCTCAGGGAGGATGCCGCTGCGGCTTTCCCTGGTCACCTCCACGGCGATCGAGACCTGTGACGCCTGCGCGTTCCTGCGCTCCAACGCCTCGCGCTTGCGCTCGGCAAGAGACTCGCCGAGCTCGGCCGCCTGTAGCGCGAGGACCCTTATCTGCTCGGCGTTGACCTTCCGCTGCTCGGCGAGCTGCTCGGACTGGATCTGGAGCATCGAGGCCTGGTCGCTGACCTCTTGCGACTGCTTGCGGAAGGCGCGGACCGCGTAGATAGTCGTGAGGATCGCGAATACGGCGAGGAGCGCCGTGCCCACGGCGGTGATCCAGCCCGGCACGTCCGTGGCCCAGACCGAGCCTGCCGTGTCGCTGCTGACGTTCTTGGCCAGTGGCTGGAGGAGTGCGTGGCAGCAGTTGACGGGCGGCATGGCGGGAAGCGTACTGCTGCATGATGGCGGATGTGCGGAAGCCCGGCCAGCGGGTGACCGGACTGCGCGGACCGCGCAGTCCGGTGATCTTCTGCACGTCCTCCGGCGGCGTCCGCCGTTTGCTGGGGCTCACCGGGCGGCCTCCTCGCAACTCGGCCTCGCGTGAGTCTCTATCTTCTGCGTAACTGCGTAACAGTCCCTAAGATGATCAAGGAACATGCAGGTCAGAGCAATAGAAAGCTGATACGCAGACCTGTTACGCAGTGCTACGCGGAGCGTAGCGATCAAGGCTCGGCTGTTACGTGTTACGCAGTGGCTGGTAACAGGCTTTCCGCAGGTCAATGGCCGTTTTCTGGCTGTTACGCAGTTTCCTGAGAGAGAGACCTTATAGCGGGACGCAACACGTAGGTCTCTCACTGGCCATCCTCCGGGTCCGGCGGGTCGATGATCTCGTCGCGGAAGATCAGATGCCGCGACAGGTGCCCGGCCGTCCTGCGCCCGATGAGGTATGGGGGCCGCTGGCTGTCCTTGGTGAGCAGCGCACCCATTTCCAGCCAGCCGGGTATGACGGCATCGAGCTCGTATCCACGCCTGCGAAGTTCCTCGCGGAGCTTCTCGGGCAGCAGGGCCGGGCCCTCCCTGGCCTTGTGGCCGATCCACCCGCTTGCTGGCGGGTGGCTTCCGTCGTTGCTGCCCCACATCTTGTCGGCATGGGCCGCCAGGTACTGGCGGACGAGGTCCAGGGCCATCTCCGGGCGGTTGTCCCGCTGCTCGTCGGATGCGAACATCCCTGACCAGGCGGCCACATCAGGTGCCCCGAATGGCAGGATCTCCCAGTCGGCGGCAAGCTCCGCCGCGAGCGCCAGGCAAGCCGCGAGCGGGGCCCGGCGCCCCGTCATGTCGGTGCTGCCGCGGAGCATCTCGGTGAGCTCCTGGTGGCGTGCGCGGAGCTTGCCCGTCCCGCCGTCCTCGGCGAGCCTGGCCTGCAGCCGGGTGACGAAGGCGGGGCCAGCGGTGCCGTAGTTCGCCTCGACGCCTTCCTTGGCCGTCTCGGCGGCGCCGCGGCTCGCCTTGCCGTCGGTGCCGAACGGGGGTGACTGGACGCTGAGCACGCGGGCGCTGGCCCCCTGATGGCTGGTGAACGACGTGGCCGGCTGTTCGCCGGTACTGACGACGACGGCGCGCCACGGGATCATGTTCGGCCAGCCGCCGCTCCTCGGCCTGCCGTGGTTCTTCGGGATCATGTACAGGACCGAGTCGACGAGGGCAGGGTCTTTGACCAGGCGTGTTTCGTCGACGACAGCGGTCAGTCCGCTGACCAGGTTGAGCCGCTTCTCGATGCCGATCACGCTGGCGGTCTGCCAGGTGAGCATCCCCTCGGACCGGTCGCTCGGATCAGCCCAGCAGCTCAGCGCGACCATTGCCGTGATAGTCTTCCCGCGGGTCGACCTGCCGGAGAAGTCGACGGTGAACGAGTCGAGCCCGAGCGGGTGCAGCAGCGGAGAGGCAAGTCCCGCGTACGCGCCGACCTGGACGATGACGTGATCGCGGGCCGCCGCGATGGCATCTTTCCAGGCGTCGAGAGTGCCGCAGGGATGGTGCGCCGCCAGTGCGGCGACCTGGTCGGAGTACCGCGGCTCGACCCGCCACGGCGTGTCCTGCCCGGTAACGAAGGTCTTCCCGTCCGCTTGCCAGCCGAGCTGCCGCGCGACCGGCTGCCGCGCTATCGCCGCCTGGTTGGCCGCCTCGGCCGCGGCCAGCCATCGCTCCGCTTGCTTGGCCTCGGCCTCGATGACGGGCAGGCCGGCGTCTCCGGCCTCGTTGACGAGCTTGCGCCCGCTCTTGGTGACCGCGCGGCGGATCAGCCGGCAGACCCACCTGCACCCGTCCCGCCACGCCAGTTCGACCAGCTGGTCGCCTTCCGGGTCGACGTAGACGCGGACGGGGAACAGCCACGACCAGGCGACACGGGCGTACCCGGCCCCGTCGTCTCTCATGAGGTGGATGCCGTCCGGCGCGACGATGTACGGCTCGGGGATGACGTAGCCGTCCGGGAGCGGGCAGTCTTCCAGCCGGGTGACCAGGCTCAGCCCCCGGTCGTGCGGTACCTCGCCGATGCCGTGAGCCGCGACGAGATCGGCGGCCAGGTCCTCGGTGCCGACCGGGTCGGGTTCAGCGCGCTCGGCGAGCCGGCGCAGGTCCTCGACTGCGGCGTTAAGGTCCTGTGCCGCCGGAGGCGCCTCGTCCGGGTAGCGCTCGCGCCAAGCTGCCCGCAGATCGGCTAGCAGCCTGCGCCGGTCGGGTCCCTCGAACTTGAACTGCTCGTCGCCCCGCATCAGGTAGGGCCACTTGGTGGCCTTGCGTGGCTCGTACCGTGCCAGCACGAGGGCGTGGAGGCGCTCAGCCTTCGCTGGCCGCCGGGTTTTCGTCTCTGCCTGCTTCTCCGTCATGGGCGGCCTGCCCGCGGGTGCGGCGCACTGGTGCGCAGTCCGGACGCGACGGTACGTAGTGCCTCCGGCTCGCCGCCGTGCAGTCCGGCCCGGATCGCGGCATCAACGAGGAGGCTCTCGACGGTGGCCCGGCCGATCTCCCCCGCGAGGACCATCTCGGCGGCGCGGCAGCTTGCCCAGTACAAGCGGTCGTTTCGGTCGACGCCAGGAGTGCCGTTGAGCACGACCCGCACCAGGCCGCGTAGCGCCCCGTATGTAGATGCCGGGCGGTAGTACCGGACGGCCATCGCCGGCTTGCTCGGGGGCTGCAGGGCCTCGGTCAGCCACCCTGGCACAGGCAGGATCGGGGCAGACGGGTCAGTCGGCGTGTACACGACTCCGGTCGCGTGCACGCTGCCGGGACCGACTACGTATCCGCCGTTGCCGTCACCGCCGCCACGGATGTCGACGCCATGCCCGGCCAGGCGCCCCCGGCTGTTACCGAGTGGAGCGCCCTCGCCCTGGCGGTAATACCAATGCCGACCCTTGGCTGTGTCGACGGCGAAGGTGGGCTCGACCGCCTGGCCGATGGACGCGGCGAACGCGGCGAACGCGCCCGGCCGGTCCTCGTCGACCACGAGCAGGCAACTCTGTTTGCAAGCGACTCCGATGTTCCACGGGCCGCCGGCGAGCTGGGCGCTGATAAGCCGCGGGCTGAGCGTCGCGAGCCGGGACCATTGGCCGCGAGGGTGCTTTCCTCTCTGGCCGTCGCACTCACGGTGCGACCCGCCGCACTCGGGCCGGCCGGGGTGGTCGACGGCGAACACATACAAGCCATGCCGATCCTGCAGCCAGCAGGCCACGGTGAGGATGCCGGGGATGCTCACGCTGCGGGCCTCCCCTTGCGCCGAGGCGGGACAGCGACCAGGTAGTCCCCGCCCCGGTCGGCCTTCCGCCACCGGATCACGATCGGGATGGCCGCTCTCAGTTCGGCGTCCCGGAGGGCACCGCTGTCCTTGATGACCTGTGCCGCGCGCCCTGCGAGGCGCAGGTGCGAGGGGCGCACGCCGGGGCTCACGCGGCGGTCCTCATGTTCGCCTTGCCGCGGTAGACCGTGCGGACCTTCACGAACACCCGGCGCCCGCAGCCGGTGCGGCGCACCCCGTCGGCGTCCTGCTCGCGGCGGACGCGATGCAGGTGGACCGACCCGCACCACGGGCAGCGGAGGGAGAGCCACCACCAGGTCCGCTGGCAGGCCGGCTCATAAAGGCTCGCGTTAGCCTGCGGGTACCGGCCGCGCCGTGACCGGCGCTTGCCGTCATCACGGGTTACACTCAGGGCAGACGAGAGCCCTGGGGACTGGGACTTGTTGGCGCTGGCGGGCGCGTTCTTCGGGTGGTCGTCTGGGTTACCGGGCGGCCACCCGTTTTCATCTCTGGTCACAAACCTCCTGCTATGGATCGGCTCGCGCTGTGCGCTGGTCGCATATGCGGTGGCTCTACAGGGCGCGGGATCACGCGGCGTCGGTAGCACTGGCTGGCCCTGCTGGTGCGGGATCAGCCGTGTTCGCGTCCGGCTTGATGCCGAGGAGCTCAAGGATTGGCGCGACGGGAACCACCAGACGCCTGCCACAGGAAATGACCGGCACGGGGAAGTCGCCGCGCTTGACGGATCGGTAGGCCTCGTCCTTGCACAGCCCGGCCAGGATTTCGCCGGCGATGGGCACGGTCGTCCGGACGCCGAGCGCCTTCACGTCATCGGGAGTCCAGACGCGCTGATTCTGATCGCTCACGCGTTTACCGCCTCGTGTTCGGCGGGCGGGAACAACTCGGCCACTGACGCACCGACACCCCGCGCGATCCTCACCTTCATCGCAGGCGAAGGCTCGCGCAGGTTCCTCTCGATAAGCGAGAGGTAGCCCTTGGATAGGCCGGTGAGACCGGTCACCTCGGCCAGAGTCCAGCCCTGGCGTTCCCGAAACTCGCGTAGCTCACTCATGGTGGGCACCGCCCGTCTACCTCGATTACCCGGATATCCGGGTAGTTGACGATCACGGCGCTTAGGCTAGCGACCCTGAACTGTTGAGTCAACTCCCTTGGCACCAAGGGAGTTAACACCTACGATTGGCGGGTGCGCGTGCACGACTTGATCGCTAAGGGCGTTGCCCAGGAACGCCGACGCCAGGGCCTGACGCAGGAGCAACTAGCCAACGCCTTCCGCAGCCATGGCCTTCGTGCTTGGCGGACTAGCACTGTCGGCTCCCTCGAGGCTGGCCTGCGCAGGCCCAGGTTCGACGAGATGCTTTTGATGGCTCGCGCGCTCGGTGTAACGCTAGACAAGCTGATCCCGGGCGGGGACGACGAGCGTGTCGAGCTAGGAGACGACGCCGAGGCGAGTCCTCGCTGGATTCGCGAGATGCTTGCAGGCGATTTTTGGCATCAGCCACTTGAGGAGATGCCTTACGAGCGGTTTCCTATCCACGACATTCTGGCCGAGGTGGCGCGCCGTGCGCAGCTGGCGCAGGAGCGCGCTCATGAGGCACAGATCCTGGAATGGGACGAGCAGCACGACGACAAGCTCATGGCTGCGGACCTGTTCGCCAGCCACAAGAGGCCGTCCGATGCAGAACGGCACGCTGCGCAGCGGCTCGGCGTCGAGATTTCGGACGTAAAGCTGGCTTCCCGTGCTCTGTGGGATCACCGGGACTTCGACGACGAGCGCGACCGCCGCGTCGGCAATGTCGATGAGCTTGAGCCACGCAGCAGGCAGGCACGACGGGGTCTCATCACCCGCGAGATGCTCGCCGAGCTCCGGGCCGTCTTCGACGAGATCAAAGTCGGGCAAGAACGGGACGGCGACGGTGAGCGGTAAGTGGTCCACGCCTAAACGCTGTAATTGCAAGGACGCGGATGGGAAGGAACTCGGGCGCACCTGCCCGAAGCTGAGCGGGCGTCATCACGGGACGGTCGGCTACACAACGCGGATTCCCACGACTACCGCCGTCCGGGAGCTTCGCCGCTTCGGGTTCAGCACCAAGAGCGAGGCAGACAAGGCGGCCGCCCAGGTGTGGGACCTTATCAAGCTGGGCGGCGCCGATACCAGATCTCAGCAGCGCATCGGCGATCTCATCTTCCGGGCCACAGCCCGAGGCGGCCAGCTTCCTGCCGTCGAGGATGTACGCCGCCGCCTGGGCCTCGGCCTGGACCCGGCCCAGCCGGGCGTGACCGTCGCGGCGTGGCTTGATTCCTGGCTGGCCGGGAAACGCCGGACTAAGCGGGCGTCCACCGTGCGCGGCTACGAGTCTCACATCCGGGTGCACATCAATCCGGTGATCGGTGACCTGCCGCTTGAGCGGCTGAACGCGGGGCACGTGGAGGCGGTGCTCGCCGCGGTGCCCGGGTCGGCCGGGACCCGGCACCGGGTGCTGGCGACACTGAGGGCGGCGCTGAACGCCGCGGTGAAGCAGCGCCAGATCACATGGAACCCGTGCACCGGTATCGAGCTGGAACCCGAGCACCCGGCGGAGGGAGGGCGGTGGACCCCCGCTGAGGCGGCCCGGTTCCTCGCGTACACCGCAGATGACCCGATGGGCCTGATGTTCCGGGTCATGGTGCTGCGCGGCTGCCGCCGCGCCGAGTTGGTCGGATTCCGGTGGTCTTTCGCCGACCTTGACCGCGGAGTGCTGACCGTAAAGCGGACGGTCCTCCAGCTCGGCGGGAAGCTGCACGAGGAGCCAGCGGCCAAGAGCCGGGCCGGGGACCGCCTGGTGTTTCTTGACGCGGAGACGGCGGACCTGCTGAGGGCGCACCACAGGGCGCAGCTGCGGGCGCGGATGAAGGCCGGGCCCGCCTGGCAGGACAACGACCTGATCTTCTGCCAGGCCGACGGGCGGCCGTGGAATCCCGATCACCTGTCCAAGCGGTTCAAGAAACTGGCCGCGCAGGCGGGCGTGCCAGTCATAAAGCTGCATGAAGGCGGACGGCACACTGGCAACTCGCTGATGCGCGACGCCGGGGTGGACCAGGAGGTCCGCATGCGCGAGGTCGGCCACGCTGGCAAGGACATCAACGACCGGTACACCCACGTGCTGATCGAGGCGCACCTGGCCGCCGCCGAGCAGACGGCAGCGCTGGTCCGGGAGGCCGGGAAGGCGGCACTATGACCGCGTGCGTACATTCTGCGTCCATCGGGTGTTGGAAGCCGATCCGGTGCGCGGTCATGGCAGCTCCTAATAGCCGAATCTTGCCAGGTCACGCCTAGTGGGGCGGGTGGGGCTCGAACCCACGACCGGCGGATTATGAGTCCGCTGCTCTGACCGGCTGAGCTACCGCCCCGGCACCGGGTGCACACTACACCACGCTGGCAACCGCCGTCGACGCGGGCTCG
>JBKQQQ010000041.1:0-4227 GCA_052144275.1 Streptosporangiaceae bacterium | reverse complement strand
AGGCCCTGCGAGAAGTAGCCATCGATCGTCTTGTACCGCTTCTGCATCTCGTCGAGGGCGGTCTAGGTACCAGGTAGGACCCAATGGCGACCTAACGGGCTAGCCTGTGGATACTTCGCTCCTCCTGCGGACAGCGGGCGGTGTCAACGGCCCGCGATCTGGCCTCTAAACGGTTATCCACTTTTCCACATCCACGCTCGTCCACAGCTATGTACTGGCTGACCAGCATGTTCGCCTAAATCATCCACAAGCTTATGCACAGGGCGCTAGCCTGGCAGGCCCGGGGCTGGCGTGATAGGAGCGTGCTCTCATGCTGGCCCTGGGTCCTGTGCGGGCGGGCAGTCCTCGGCCCGTGTTCGGGATAGTCCAGGGCCGTTGTTAGCAAATCCGTTAGCACGGTCGATCCCAGGACGCTCCGATGGCTCCAACCTGGCCGCGCCGCACCGGGTCGGCCCCGCCAGGGCCGCAGGCTCAATTGCTCCAAGATTTTGAACATAATATAGGCACCCTCAGGCTCATCCGCATAAAAGTTCTTCGGAGGACCAGAAGGAAACACAAAGCCCAATCGCCATTGTTTGGCCGGATTCTATGGATGCTAGTTTACTTTCTGGTACTATTCGGCTCTGAGATACTACTTTTCGCAGGCGTCGCAGTAGTTGCAGCTGGCGCCCTTGGCGAAGCATTTTCGCTTTGGGCATTGTTTTACAAGTCAGATACATCCCCTGTGAGAGAATTCGTCTTGTGGTCAATGCTGGGCTTGCTGGCCCTACTGGTCATAACGGCCGCGAGGCCCATCGCGGGAATGTGGAATGCGTATGCCGGGCCGCTTGAGAAACTCGAAGGCGCAGATAAGAATAATGGTCTCGTCCAGGGAGAGTCAGCGCCGGATCGTGGCCCTGGACAGGCTGGTCCGGGATGAGCTGGAGAGGTTGGCTCCCAAACCATTTGGCGTCGGCGGCTCGTAGCGTTCCTCGACGACTGCGACTACGAACAGTGCGTCTTCGTAAAAAGGATTTACTGGCGCGATGCCGATGCTCGAAAAACGTGCCTGGATCAAAAAGCGAGAGAGCACATTCCGACCGGCGATACTACCGACACACGCCAACACCTCCGGCCGGTAGCGTCAGGCTCGAACGTCGTGGCCTATGAGCTACCGGGAATTCGGTGATCACAATGCCGAGTTCAGTTCCCGCGACAAGGACCGACGTGCCCGCCCATGTCACGGCGAGCACGTTACTGCCGAGTTCGAGGGAGGCTATCTGCTCCGACCGCCAGGTGCCATCACCCAGAGCAGTGATCGATGAGACAGCCGCTACGCTACCGGCCCCAACGCCGAGTTGAACAGGCGTGCCCACTTGCACTGAGCCATGTGCGCTCCGGGATGCCAACGAGTGCACGATTCCAGCGTGGCAGGTGATCGGGGCGCCGACCTGGTTGCCGGTGGCCAGGTCCCACACCCGCACCGTCCCGTAGTCGCTGCCGGAGAGGACCACCGGGCGACCGTCCAGGACGGCGGCCACCACCATGATCACATACCCGCGGTGGCCGGTGAACGGGTCACCGACCGGGGCGCCGCTGGCCAAGTCCCACACCCGCACCGTCCCATCGTCGCTGCCGGAGATCACCACCGGACGGCCGTCCAAGACCGCGGCCGCCACCGCGAGCACCTCGCCGCCGTGGTCGGTGAACGGGTCACCGACCGCTGTCCCGGTGGCCAGGTCCCATACCCGCACCGTCCAGTCACGGCCGCCAGAGATCACCACCGGACGGCCATCCAAGACCGCGGCCGCCACCGCGAGCACGGACCCATCGTGGCCGGTGAACGGGCTGCTGACCGGGGCGCCGCTGGCCAGGTCCCACACCCGCACCGTCCCGTCGTCGCTGCCGGAGATCGCCACCGGGCGGCCGTCCAGCTCCGCAGCCGCCACCGCGTTCACGGACCCGCGGTGGCCGGTGAACGGGTCACCGACCGGGGCGCCGCTGGCCAGGTCCCACACCCGCACCGTCCTATCCCGGCCGCCGGAGATCACCACCGGGCGGCCGTCCAGCTCCGCAGCCGCCACCGCGAGCACGTACCCAGTGTGGCCGGTAAGCTGCTGGTGGGGTCGTTGCAGCCGCCAGGATGCCCATCGGGCACGCCATGGGCTGTCCAGGCCGTCGGCGTCAATGCGATCGGCAAGGGTTTCGGCTCGTCCGTAACGTGCCGCCAGCCCGAGGTAGGCGGCGTGCTCGGCGGGCGGGTGACGGCGGATCAGCGGCAGTGCCCTACGGTAGGCGCCGCTGGCGGCGCGTGCGGGCGTGCTGGCGGTGGCATCGAGCGCCGCGAGCAGCTGGGGTGGGTCGGCGGCGAGCAGGAGGCCGGGGTCTTGGGCGAGGTCGTCGATGTCACCGCTGCGGGCGGCGTGGGTCGCCAGGTGTGCGCGGGTGTAGGGGTGGCTGGCCGACCAGTCCGGCCGTCCGCCGGGGCGGCGGGGAACGTGCGCGATAAGCGTGGTGGTGATGGCGTGCTCGTCGGCAGCCTGGTCCCGGCCCGCGATCAAATCGTCGGCCAGGGACCTGTGGTAGAGCCGGTACACCGACCGGTCGTCGGCGATGGTGCCGCCTTCGACGATGAACGAGCCGGCGTGGCCCACCAGCCACAGTAGGTCCTCGTTGGTGTAGGAACGGCCAGGCGCCAGCGCGTTGGCCAGGAGCGCCCACACATCTTCCCAAGGCAGCCCTGTTCCCTGGGCGTAGGCCAGGGGGCGCAGCAGGTCGACGGCCTGGGCAGCCTGGTCGCGGAGGCGGATTTCCAGGTCCTTGCGCATGGCGGAGCCTGCAGTCTGGGGTAGGCTGGCCCGCCAGGCCGCATCAGCAGGGTCCGGGACGGCGTCCTGGACGGCCTGGGTGGCGGCCAGGATCCGGGCGACGAAAAACGAGTGACCGGCAGCCTCGGCAATTGCGTCGGTCACGCCGTCCAGGACGGTCTGCGGGCAGGAAGCAAAAAGCGTACTGCCCGCAGGCATTCCCGCGGCCGGGCTACCGGCAACCAGGATGCGCCGTATTATCGCGGAGAGGGCCACGGGATCGGCGTAGTCGCGGCTATCCAGATCGATGACCTCGCACCGGTCCCGCCAAGCGCGGCCGAGATGATCACATACGTGCCACCGGGTGCCCAGCAGTAGACGGATTAGGCCGCTACCCCGCTCGATCAGCGGGCGCAGCAACTGCTCGGCGAGGTCAGGGGGGTCGGCGGCCTCGTCTAGGGCGTCGATTATCGCCGTCAGGGTACGGCCGCCCTGGCGCAGCCCGGACAGCAGCCGGGCCAGGCCGCCACCCAGCGCGGCGGGGTCGGGGTCAATGTCCTCGACGTCGGCAGCGGTAGCCAGCCCGGCCAGGACTTGCCCGGTGGTCAGGTTGCCCGCGTAGATGGCGACGCCGATCGCATCCTCGCGGGGGATGGTATTTGCCGGCAGACCGTCGCGGGGAATGGTGGGCCGGCGCCGGGGGTCAGCGAGCGCGGCTAGAAGTCCCAGGACTGCGGTCTTGCCCGAGCCGGGGTCACCAGTCACAATCACGGGCCTGGCATCGGCCGGGGTATTGAGCCAGCTGGCGATGCCGACCAGGGCGCGGTGACGGCCGGTGAACCCCGAGATGCGGGGGACAAACTGGCCGCGCATCTCCTCGGCCCGCTGGTGCTCATGTTCCAGCCGGGCACGCCAGCGGCGATCCTGCTCGGCAAGGTCGAGATCAGCAAGGGCGGTATCGCGGCGGGGATTGGGCAGGAAATCTGGGACCGCGCCAGTGCCCGCCAGCAGCGACCACTGCGCCTGCTGCGAGGCAGGCAATTCCGGATCTGCCTTCAGCACGCTCACGACCGCGTCGATGCTCAGCGCTTCCGGCGCGTGCCCGGCCGTAGCCTGGTGCCGGACAGCACGTACGAAGGCCCCGGTGAACGCTCCCGCGATCGCTTGCTGTGTCGGCTGGGTCGCCGTCACCACCACCACGCCCGAACCGTCCTGCTGGGTGAGTCGCGCCGCCGTCCTGATGCGCGCCAGCGCGTTCCGCGCGAAGTCCAGGCCACCCTGCCCGGAATAACATGCGTCCACGATCAGCAGCAACCGACGCACCGACGTGTCAGCCAGTATCCACTCAGCCAGATCTCCGCTCTTGACCGCCCGGTGGCGCAGATCACCCGGAATCGCGTCAGCGGGCAACAGTACATGCTCGAACCCGGTGTCCCCGACT
>JBKQQQ010000040.1:0-8278 GCA_052144275.1 Streptosporangiaceae bacterium | reverse complement strand
TTCGCGTCGATAGTCAGCTGCCAGAACACCATGCCCCGACGCTACATCCCGCCGCCCTGATAGTCCCCGCTCAGGCGCATGCTGGGCGGAAGGCATCCATAATCGGCTGATCTGCGCGCAATCGCCCCGCCTGCACGCGACAAGGCGATCAGCAAATATTCGGCGATCTATTGCATGGCGCCTCTTCCCGCACGGGGCGGCGGGTATGGCGCGGTGGCCGGCACGGATCGCGGCTAGCGCAGCGGATTACTGGTCCAGCCGGCCGGATCGGCGCCGAGGAGATGAAGCTTCCTGGCATAGCCGAGCGCTCCGTCGGGTCCGGCAGGATTCCGGATCGTGCCGTGAACCGTCAGGGTGACGGCGACCGTCAGCCCGTGCACGTCGCCTGCGCACATGAACTTGCCGTCCGCGCTGAGCTCGGCACGGGCGCCGTCAAGCGTGACATTCCAAGCCGCATTCGGACCGCAGCCCCCGTCCGGGGAATCCGCTGGCACGACCTCGAACTGGATGGTGTCCGCGTCGGTGAACTCGACCGAGTTGAGCGGCAGTCCGGGCGCCGCGTCGGTCAGTGTGAGCGTTACGCCGGACGGCTCTGTCGTCAGCTCGTCGAAGCCCACATCGGAAAGGCGCCAGCCCTTCGGCGGCCCGGCAAGCCAGTACGGGAACATGATGGGAGTGCTCTGCCGGTACCGTATGCTCGCGGCGGCCCGCAGTATCGCCGTCCGCTCCGCGCCGCGTGGCGGCCAGACCTGCCCGGCGCTGCCCCAGTCCAGCTCGGCCCAGCCATCCGGCGCGTATTGCCACGCGAGTCCCTGGCCCCCTTCCAGCCAGTAGGCCGCCTGGCCGTTAACGTCGGGCGCCCGGCTTAGCACCCACCATTCGGTGTTGTACGGGCTGCATGGCAGCGCGGTGCCCACGAGCCTGCACTTGCCGACCGGATACATGGTCAGCATGACCGGGGCCGCGTTAGGCCCGGGCTCGGCGAACAGCAACAGCTGCTCTGGTTCCGAACGCGACATCGTGCCGCCCTGGACGCCGATCCGGTATCCAGATGGCAGCCAGCCGAACGAGGCGTACGGCACCAGGGTGCTGAACCGGGCCGGCGCGGTGCTGCCCCGGTGCGGCTGGCCGCCGGTGGGCGGCTGGTGAAGTGCCCGCTGGGCGGGCAGGGCAAGCAGGGCGAGGGCGATGCCGACCGCGAGCACCGTGCCGTACTCACGGACCCGCCGCCAGCGGCGGATACGCAACCCCGTGCTGATGGCCTGCTGCAGGTCGAACCTGCCCGGCGGGGCCTCGCTGTCCGCGAGCTCGCTGAGCAGGGTCCGCAGTCCCGCTTCGGGCATGCTCATGTTCCCCTCCGGGTTGGCGCAGCTGTGCCGGGCCGGGCGGACGCGCTGGGCGGACTGGTTCCGTCACCCCACGCCGGCTCCAGCACCCGGCGCAACGAGGCCAGGCCTTTAGAAGTCTGGCTCTTCACCGTCCCGGCCGAGCAGCCGAGTGCGATCGCGGCCTGCTCGACATCGAGGTCGCAGTAGTAGCGCAGCACGAGGGTGGCCCGCTGCCGCGGCGGGAGCGCAGCGAGCGCCTCCCGGACGTCCAGCACCGCGTCCTGGTCCGCCGCGACGGCCGCACGATCCGCCAGGCTCCCGGGCAGCCGTACCCGCTTGAACCAGGTAGATCGCCGCTCGCCGAGAAATGCCCGGACCAGGATCGTGTGTACATAGGCATCGACGTTGTCCATCCGGGCCGCGCGCGGCCAGTGCGTGAACAACTGGGTCGCCGTCACCTGCACGAGGTCATCGGCACCATGCCAGTCCTGGCATAGCAGGTAGGCGACCCGCCGCAGCCACGGCAGCCGCGCCTCGACATACTCCGCGTATTCGCCATGCCAGCGCCGGCTCACCTGGGCCCGCCTCGTGTCCGTGTCACATCACCGTAATGCGCCAGCCCGGCAGTTGGTTGCCCGCGATCCTGAACTGGAAGTCCTGAGCGCCGCCGCCGTCCTGCACACAGAGACCTCACACGCTGCGGATCATCGATCCGCAGCGCTTGCTGACAACCGGGCCAGTCATGTACCCGATCGGTCTGGCCCAGAACCGGGCGTCCTGCGCGCAACGCGCTATCCATCAGGCATGATCCAAGGACACGCCGAGTCGGCGTTCCGTATCCGAATCACGCCGCTTCCCATCTCACGTTCTGTATTCGGCCGTGTTCCTCATCGATCCGGGCCAGCAGGCAGTTCTTCCACGGCAACCGGTCCGTGAAAGGCCCGGTGCACGTGCATGGCCAGGCGGTCAGCCGGTGATGGCGAGCTCGTCGCGAACCTCGATGACCCCGATGGCCCTCCCCGCGGCCCCGAGGTTGACGATCATGCCGCTGCGCCGGGCGCGCATGCAGGGCAGCACGAGCTAGCACATGCCGACCAGCCCGAACACATTCGTCTGGCCGACTCCGAATGACCGTCGACACGCTGGCACCGGAGGACGGCTATCGTCCGACTCCGACTTGTTAAAGGCATCGGGAAGCCGGGCAAGTTGCCCGAAGATCCGGCGCTTGCCGGGAGCAACGCCGACGAGTCCGCCGCGCTCAGCCAGCCCGTAGACTGCCCGCAAGGCCTTCTCGCGACCTGGTGACCGCCGCGAGTGCCATGGACTTCCACCTTGGCTGGAGGAAACCATGAAGCTGGGCGTCCTCGCTTCGGTAAATGACCGCAGCCTCGGGATCGCCGACCTGGCCAGGCAGGTCGAGGGCGCGGGCCTTGAGTCGCTGTTCCTCACCCAGAACACCAATGTTCCAGCCAGCGGCGCCGCTCTCCTGAACGAGGAATATCATCACAGGTACCGTCAGCTGCTCGATCCTTTCGTGGCGCTCGGTGCTGCCGCCGCGGTTACTACCCGTATCAGGCTGGGAACCGGCATCTGTGTCGCGCTGTTGTACGACCCGATTATTTTGGCCATGCAGGTGTGCACGCTTGATCAGCTGTCGTCAGGACGGTTCGTGTTCGGGATAGGTGCCGGGCACGAAGACACCGTGCAGAACCACGGTGTCAGCCCGGAACTGCGCCACCGGATCCTGCGCGAGAAAGTGCTGGCGATGAAGGCGATCTGGGCTGGCGGCAATGCGGAATTCCATGGTGAGTTCGTTGACTTCGCGCCGATCCTGACCGAACTGAGGCCACGTCAAGAGCCTCATCCTCCCATCCTGATCGGAAGTCCGGGCAGCAGGGGCATCGCGCGCACGGTGGAGTACGCGGACGGATGGATGCCGATCGTGTATGAGGAGCTGGACTTCGGCGCGCAGATGCAGGAGCTGGAGCGGCTCTGTCAGGCCGCGGGCAGGCCAACCGCGCCGGTGACGGCTGGCCTCTGGGAGATCGACGAGCCGCTGATGGAGCGGTGTGCTGAGCTGGGGGTCGATCGGTGCCTTGTCGTCTTTCACGCGGAGGACAAAGATAGCTTCCCGGCGTTCTTGGAGCGCTACTCGCGCCTGGTTGACCGTTTCGGTGACTGAAGTCAGCAGTTTCAACCGGTCAGTTGAACCTAGGCAAAAAGAGACGACGCCAGAACTGGATGATCTGCGCGCAATCAGCCCGCGCAATCCGCTGGATCCTCAGCCGCTCATACTCGGCAGGGCGCGGCTTGGTGCCTTGAACGCTCGTTTTTGCTTCTCAAGTAGGTGAGGCATGGTGTGGTTGCCCGCGCAATCGCCAGGGACACAGCCGCCGCAGGGGGCCGTGACACTAGCCTCTGCGGATCCCTATGCGAAACTGATCCGAATCCAGCGCGGCTGGTCGCGCAGAACGACGTCATCGAAGCCTGGATCGTCGGCCTCGCCGGCGGCGACGAGCCGGTCCACGAAGTCCGCGAAGTCGACCGGGGACACCTCTGGTCGGACGCTGGCTGGAAGCCGGTTGTAGAGGACATCGGTGTTGACCGGCTGCCCCGCCGCGGCCCCGGCGTTGGCGCGCAGCAGGACAAGGAGCTTGCGGTCGCCGCGGCTGAGCTTGGCACGGTCCAGATCGACTACGAGTGGGAGAACCGCTGGCAGGACGTATGCGGGAAGCTGAGTGTACCCGCCGGCGTACATGACTGCGGTCAGTACCGCTGCCGTCAGCGCCCCGCGAACAAGCGAACTCGTGGTGTTGACCACCCAGCCGCCTGGGCGCACTTCGAGCACCGCGGTCCCTTGCCCGTCGGCCGCCAGCGCGTCCTCGGCTGCGGCGACGGCAAACGGATGAGTGTCCGGGCCGATGCCGGTGACGTTCCGCAGGAGGTCGAGCAGTGCCGACTGATCCAGTTCCTCGGGGACTCCCGCACTGATGATGGCGTCAGTAAGTATCAGGTAGTCCGTCGCAGCCATGCCTGTTCCCCGGCGTCCAAGCCGAAGAGCCGCTCCTCGGCAAGCACATGATCGAGTGTGATATTCATGAGCGCCTGGTGCTCGTCGAGAATGTTATCTGAGCGCTCGGCCCGGCCACAGACCTCGGGATGTTCTTCGACCCACATGTCGAAGGCGCGCATGTACGTCCGTGAGCCGACGGCGAGATGCAGCCTGGAGCGCCCGCGCCCGCCATCGGTTGTCCGGAAGACGAGGCAATGGACCAGTCCCCACGGTGTCTGGAAGCCGGCGAACGTGTACTGGAGGTAGCGCGTTCCGGTAGCGAGCCAGGAGACGATATGGCGAGAGACTGGAAGGTCGCAGAGTATGGTGCTGTTCGCCTGGGTCATGACGGGACGCCACTTGGCCATGACCGCCTCGTCTGCGGTCGAGCGCCACGACGCGCTGACGATCAGCGGAACCCCGGGTGCGGTGAGCGAAGCGGGATCGGCCATGGTGACGTCTTTCAGGAGCACGGTCCGCTGGCCGTGCACGGCACCGACCGCCCGGAGCACGGCGGCCTGCTCGGTGAGCCACTCATGGTCCAGGACATACTGGGCCGAGATGCGGGCACTGGGCCGCAAGGCGACAAAGAGGTGCAGGTCGTCATCGCCGGTTACCAGCGCCTCGGTCTGCGTGTCCGGCGCGACGACGATGGCCGGCAGCGGCGGGCGCAGCGCGATTGTCTCTGATTCCTGTGCGCCGATGACCACGTCGAGGACTTCGATCTCGGATGTCTCATCCGAGCGAAAGTAGCCGAGGCTGGAGCCGCTCTGCATCTCGAGCGAGCGGTGCAGCGCGGAGACGATCGGCACCTGGGCATCGTGGTCAAGCGTTGGCATGCCCGCATCGCGGAGCAGCAGTGCCGCCTGGTCGTAGTACCAGCCGTCGACCGCCGCGAAGTTGTCATCTCCGCGTTCAGCGAATTCGTGGAGCGGAACGTCAGCCGCGAGGTGCGCGGGCACCTCACCCCATCCCGTCTGCTGGAGCGAGCGGACCAGCACCGGCAACCGATGGTCCGGGCGCATCGACCGGTCCATGGCCGCCATCGTCAGGTTGGCTACCCCAGTCGCCGTGACAAGATCCCCAAGGTGCATAGGCTGCATGCACGCCCGCGCGACAGCGCGAATGGCGTGCAGCTGGTGATAGAGACTATCGATGCCGGCAACAGCCAGCCGCGCTCGGCGCGCATGCTCCGCATAGATCGGGTACTCATGTGCGAGATCCTCTGCCCGCAGGTGCCCAGTGATCATTGACGTGAATGTGGCGAACTGCTCGTGAACGTGCCGGCATGCCGCCAGCATGGATATGGCTGTCGCCCGAGGTGAATCTTCTCCGGTCACTTCCGCGTACGCGAACGACAACTGGATAACCCAGCCCCAGAGAGTCGTGTGCTGCAGGCGCTCGTGAGCCGCCTCATGCATCGAGGCGACAGCCGTCATATCCGAGCCCGCGTCCGAGCCCACTTCGATATGCCAGCCCTGCGGATGGAACGCCCCGTGCGCCGACGAGCTCATGGCCCAAGGGTAGGGCCGACAGCGGGGCACTGCTAAGCGCCATTCCATAAGTTCTGCGCGTAACCCGTTGTGAGACCGGCAGCTGGAGGGCGTTGACATCAGCCTCGCCGGGGGTTGGACAGCCCGCACGACAACCCGGCCGAGCGGATCTGGGCCGCGCTGAAGAACTACGTCGCCAACACCGCCGTCAGCTGGCCCGGCCGCCTGCGGCAGATCCACTCCTTCCTCCGCAACCGCTCACCGGACCAGATGCTGGCCACCGCCGCGCCCTGGACCAGCCCCTGGCTACCGCCGGGTTACGAGCAGAACTTCTGGAATGGCGCTTAGCCAGGGAGTCCTTGCGTGCCGGACGGCTGCAGACGCGTCGGCTCGCCTTTTGCATATCACGCAAACCACATTGCGTGATATGCAAAAGGCTTCTCCGCAGCCGTTGCTGCCGCTGCTGCGGTCCAGGTTGCAGGCCGAGATCCTGACGCTTGTCCTCCTAGGGCCCGAGCACGAGTGGTCGCCGACAGGGCTGGCGTCGCGCACCGGGGCGTCGGTTTCGTCAGTCCAGCGGGAGATTACCCGCGCGGAGCAGGCTGGAGTCGTCAGCTCCCGGCGCCTGGGCAACCTCCGGCTGGTGAAGGCGGCGGACTCGCCGCTGACGGAGCTGCTGCTGCGCTCGTTCGGCCGCGTCAGGTGCTGGCCGAGGAGGTAGAGAGGGCCCACCTGTTCGGCTCGTGGGCCGCGCGGTACGCGGGCGAGGCCGCCCGCCCGCCGGGAGACCTTGACGTCTTGGTGATCGGCGCCCCCGCGGGGACGAACTCGACGATGCCGCGCAGCGGGCTGCGGGCCGCCTGGCCCGAGAGGTCAGATACTGGAAAGCGGAATCCTCTCCCTCTGGCAGGGTGATTCAGTCGCTGGCCCGGGCAACAGCGCACAGTCCCGCCGTAGGTGCGGCCGAACCTTTGCGGCCTCACGGCGCGCGGCGGTCGCCGATCGGGCCGATCTGCGCTCTTGGCTCGCGCGCTCATGCCGATGACGGAGTGCTTAGCGTCCGGCCGTCCGAGGCCGCACAGCGGCACCTACCGATCGCTGCGCCGTCGCGGTCGAGCTCGCCGCAGGGACAGGCCTGTTCACTCGAGTCCTGCAAGACTGCGCCGGGTTGGTTGTTGCCCTTGAGCCCGACGAACGGAGGCAGCATGCGCGCGCGGCGCGGTCACCAGGCGCGCAGGTCTTTGACGGTCGGCCTGAGGACACCTGGGCCTGCGGGCCATCCAGGATCTCTGCGGGCAGCTGCGATCCTGCCCTGGTGGGCAGTCCGGCCACCCGTATCACTTACTTGACTCGAGCGCGAGCCCATACGCACGCCCGGCGGTCCGGCCGCCGGTGCATCACCGCCGCAGTCTGCGTGGTGACCGGTCCGTGGCTTCCGGATCCGCGAAGAGTGCGCTGAGATCGTAATCGGCGCCGGTCGATCCGGTCGCATGCGGCCGGCACCCGGCCAGCACTGAGTCGGCAGCGGACGAGAGGCCAGTCGTCAGAACGCGGTGCTTGCCAGCCAGCCATCCACCACGGTGCTGTCCCCGTAAACGGTCACTGCCGGATCGGAAACCGGCCTTCGCCGCATCAGCACGAGCAGCAAGCTGGCGGCCGGGCCGGTAAGGGCGGCATCGCCCTTGCCATGACCCGGCTCAACTGTCAGACCGCCCGCGTCGTGCCGGATCATCCACTCGCCGCGGCCACCAAGTCCGTCATCGGTTGCGTGTATGTGCAGGCCAGCACCGGCGGTTAGCGCCTTAGCCCGCTCGTCGGAGTTGCCGAGCCCGCCGGTCAGAAGCATGAGCCATTCGTCGATGGCATCGGCAGCTATCTCCGCTTCAATGACTGGCTCGGGCTCGGCACCCGCAGCGAGCTGGGCGTCGGCTCGGTGCACCAGCGTCTCGTGCGCCATCCGGCGTATCCAGAAACCGGCAGGCACCGGCCCGGTGAACGACCAGACGAGATCACTGCCCGCTTCCCGCACAGCGTCGACGATCCGCGCTGCGCCGGCATGCAGCCACGCGCGCTGCTCGGCGCGATCATCCGGCAGCTTGCCGTCCGGTACCTCCCGGAACGGAATGAACGCGTCAGACCTCGTACGCGTGATCTCGGCGGCCCACCGGTGCGCCCTGCCAACGTGCGTGACAAGCTGACGCAGTGTCCATTCCGGGCAGGTGGGGATCGGCAGGCTCTGATCATACTCAGCCAAGATCTCCGCCAGCCCTGCTGTGCTTGCCTCGATCTCGGCGACGTACCGGTCGGCATTGAGCTGCGGCATGGCGTTCCTTCCTGGTGATCTGCGGCGGCTAGCCTAGCCACGCCCTGACTGTAAGCCTGTCCAGGCTCCACAGGGTCCGCGC
>JBKQQQ010000039.1:0-8380 GCA_052144275.1 Streptosporangiaceae bacterium | reverse complement strand
GCCGCGCTGCCCGGCGGCGATGGCACCGATAATCAGCCATAGGACAAGCAGTACCGATACGATGTGCATCCGAACCTCCCCCGGCACCACCTGTTTGAACCGTGAACAGATGGTCCTGGCAGGGAGCATACCTGCATGCGGCGATGCCGGATCCGCGGACGGTCACCTCCGACGGCCGTCATACCGCGCCCGACCCGCCGATCTGGGCGCGAAGAGCGAGGATCGTCCGGCTCGTTACGACCGTCCATAAAGAACGATCCGTGCGGCCGATGCCGTGGGACCGGACCGGTGGCTGATCTTAGTGTCAAGAGGGTGGGTTTCTTTGTTTCCGGCTGCCGGCCCGCTGCTGACCCGATCCAGCCTTCCTACGCGCCACCCCATAGCGGCTGGGGAAATATGATGGCAGCTGCTCCAAGGGAGGGTCGCGTGTCGGCTGTCACTAGCACACCGGGCGGTCCCGGCGTCCCGCAGCGAGGGCAGGCGGCCGGCCCGGGGCTGCAGCCCGGCTGGGGTGTCAGCGCCGAGCGCCAGCAGGCCATCGCTGAGGTGCTGGGCGGCCTGGCCCCGCCGGCCGGGCGCCTTGCGCCAGTTCAGCTGCGGGCCGTTACCGCCGGCCTGGCGGCACGCCGTGGCCTGTGGGCGGATCTGGTCGTCCGGGACCCCGATGTGCGCTGGTACCTGCCCCTGCACCGGTCCAACTCCTGCGATGTGTGGCTGCTGGCCTGGGAACGCGGCCAAGACACCGACTGGCATGACCACGGCGGGTCGTCGGGGTCGTTCGCCGTGGCCGAGGGCTGCCTGGTCGAGCAGTACCGGGCCCCGGGCGGCCGGCGGATCGCCCGCAGGCGGCTGCTGGCTTCCGAGGCGGCGGCGTTCGGGCCAGCGCACGTCCACGACGTCGCGCATGGCGGTGGCGGGTCGGCGACGAGCATCCATGCGTACTCGCCGCCGCTGATGGCGATGACGTACTACGACGCCACCGAGTACGGCTTGATCGCCAGGGAGACTGTTGCGGTCGACGCCCCCGAGGGCGCACGGGGCCGCGGCGGCGCCGGCACCGCGCTCGCCGCCGCCTCGGCATCGGCCGCCAGGCTGACCTCCGACGCGCTGCCGGCCGACGCGCCCAGCATCGACGAGCTGCTGGCCGAGGCCCGCAGCGGCCTGGCCCGGATCCGTCCGGAGGCGGCGTTCGCGGTCCTCACCGACGGCGCCGCGCTGGTCGATATCCGGCCCCTGGAGCAGCGGATCGCCGAGGGGGAGGTTCCGGGGGCGATCATCATCGGGCGCAACGTGCTGGAGTGGCGGCTGGACCCGCGCAGCGAGGCTCGCATTCCCGCGCTCGCCCGGGCCGATGCGCAGATCATCGTCATGTGCTCCGAAGGCTATGCCTCCACCCTCGCCGCGGCTACCCTGCGGCGGATTGGCCTGCGCGAGGCCACCGACCTGGACGGCGGCTTCCAGGCGTGGAAGGCAGCCGGCCTGCCAACGCGCCCGGCCCAGCCGCCCGGCTGATGCGTGCCCGAGGCTCAGAGGGAAACCGAGCCCGAGCCCGGTGCGCTCACCGATGACCGCTGTCAGGACACGCTGGGCCGCCAGTACCGCGGCCGCGTTATCTGCCGTCACCTTCCTGCATATCTGCCCCCGGGCGGGCTGGTTCCCCGCAAGCACGGCACGGCACGGCTTCGGCGTAGCCGGCGGTTGCCGCTGACGGTCCTTCGGTTTGCCGGGCACCCCATGACCGGCAGGGACGTTACCGGGGAGCGCGAGCGGACGGAACGCGGATCGCGCGCCACGGTCCGCGGCTGGGATTGAGGCCGGGTTCAGGCAGGCAGGAAGTCCCGGGCGGCCCGGACGAGCAGCGCGAGTTTGGCGCGTTGCGCCTCGGCGGTGATGGCGTTGCCGGCGACCGAGGTGGCGAAGCCGCACTGCGGGCTCAGCGCAAGCCGGTCCGCATCGACCACCGAGCGTGCCTGGCCGAGCCGGGCCTTGAGCTGGTCCAGCGGCTCGATCTGCGATGTCTTGGTGGTGACCAGGCCCAGCACCACGACCTTGTCGCCAGGTACCAGCCGCAGCGGGTCGAAGGTGCCCGAGCGCTCGTCGTCGTACTCCAGCAGCAGCCGGTCGGCGTTGACCCTGCCGAACACCGCAGCGGCGATCGCGTCGTACCCGCCGGAGACCAGCCAGCGGCTGAGCTGGTTGCCGCGGCACAGATGGAAGCCGAACGTGGCCGGCCGCCCGGCGTCGATCACCGCGTTATCCAGCTCGATCCCGTACCCCAGCCAGCGTCCCAGCGGCCAGCCGCGCTCCTCGTAGAACGCGCGCCAGCCCGGGTCGATCAGCAGCGGGTAGTGCGGCGCATCCAGCTGAATGTAGGTACAGCCCAGCCGCACCAGCTCCCGGACCTCCTCACACAGCACCCGCACGACGTCGGCCAGGAACCCATCCAGCGTCGGGTAGGCGGCGGCGGAGCGCTGCGGGGACCACAGATTGGCGAACAGCGACGGGCTCGGCAGCGTGACCTTCGCCTGCCGGCTGGTGCAGGCGCGCAGGAAGGTGAACTCCTCGGCCGCCAGGTTGCGGCGCTTTCGAACAGGACCGATGACCGCCAGGTCCGCGGGCCGCGCGATCGTGACATCCCCCACCTCGGCCGAGTGCCAGGCACCCCACAGCCAGGCGCTGACATCCACGCCGGTGAAGCCATCGCAGGCCGCGGTGAGTTCGCTCTGGAACGACTCGCGCCGCATCTCGCCGTCGCCTACCACCGGCAGGCCGATCTCCTCCTGCATGGCGAGGACCTCACGCACGGCCCGGTCCTCGGCCGCCTTCAATCCGGCCGGGGTCAGCTCGCCCCGGCCGTAGGCATCGCGGGCGTCGCGCAGGAATTCCGGGCGGAGCAGACTCCCAACGTGCTCAACCCGCGCGTCCACCATCACAACGCCTAGGGTCCCACACCGGGGCTTGCCCGGTTATGGCCACTCACCGGCCACGGCACCTGGAGACAAGCCAGGGTAGTCCGGGAGCCGGACTCACGCTCCGTGACCGTAGCGACAGCAGGCTGATGCGCCGGATCCGCCTTCGATATGTCGCCAGGCTCGGCCGATCGGCAGCGTCACTCGTGTCGCACCCGAATGATTGATATGGGCGCCTTCGGCTTGCCCGCCCGGACGCGTACGTGCTGCTGTCAGGCGCGCGCGACTGTGCCTCTGGCCCCCGCAGTTGGCGCGGCGTCGCACTCAATGGGGACGGGTTCGTCGCGGTACAGGTCATGCCGCGCGCGGTACAGCGACTCCTCGTCGGTTCTGGCGCCGTTCCCGGCAGCAGCGGAGGATCCGCCGCGGGTCCGGCTTGCCGGAACGGCGCTGCTCAGGCTACTGCTCGTTGGCGGCCTGGTACTGCTCGTCGGTGACCTGTTCGAGCCATGTCGTTCCGTCTCCTCCGGGGATGCCCTCGAGCATGGCGAGGTGGCACATGAAGTTTCCGGCTGTGGCGCCGTGCCAGTGTTCCTGGCCTGGCGGGGTGTAGACGGTGTCGCCGGGGCGCATGCGGATGACTGTGCCGTCGCGGGTCTGCACGAGCCCGACGCCGTCGGTGACGTGCAGGGTCTGGCCGACGGCGGGGGAGTGCCAGCTGGTCCGGGCGCCGGGGGTGAACCGGTCGAGGCTGACGATCATCCGGGAGGGCTCTTCGCCCCGGTAGATCGGGTTGACGTAGACGTCGCCGGTGAAGGTGCTGGCCGGGCCCTTGGCGGTGGGCGTGACAGGCTTGAGTTCCAACTGTGCTCCTGAGTGAGTGAAAGGTGCTGGGCGGAGGAGGCGTGAGGCTATTTGGGCGCGTGTCCGTCCGCGGGGTGGGTGGTATCCGGCTGGTCGGTCTGGTGATGCGTGGCTGCCCAGCTGGCGAGGATGTCGAGCGCGTCACGCGCGGTCGAGCCTGGCTCGGCGCTGTAGGTGATGATGGTCTGCCCGGGATCGGCCGGGATCTCCAGGGCGTCGTAGTCCAGGTCGAGGTCGCCGGCTAGAGGGTGGTGGAACGGCTGGAGGCCGCTGCGGTAGTACTCCACGTCGTGCGCGGCCCACCGCTCCCGGAACTCCTGGCTGCGCATGGACAGCTCGCCGACCAGGCCGGTCAGCGCCCGGTCGTACGGGGCGCGCCCGGCCTCGGCGCGCAGGCTGCCCACGGCCTGGCGGGTGATGCCGTCCCAGTCGCGGTAGAACTGCGCGGACTGCTCGTCGAGGAAGATGAACCGGGCGAGGTTGGCCGGCCGCCGCAGGTTACCGGATACCGGCGAGTCGAACACCGGCGAGTACAGCGCGTAGCCCAGCTGGTTGGCGGCCAGGATGTCCAGCCGCCCGTTCCGGACGAACGCCGCGGTGTTCGTCATCAAGTCCAGCAGTCGCTGCACGCTCGGCCGGATCCGCTGCCGCGCGGGCTGGTGCCCCGCCGTAGGGGAGGCGTTGGCCATCCGGACTAGGTCGAGCAGGTGCGCGCGCTCGACCTCGTCCAGCTGCAGGGCGCGGGCGATGCCGTTGAGCACCTCGTCGGAGACGCCGCGGATGTTGCCGCGTTCCAGGCGGGTGTAGTACTCGATCGAGATGCCGGCCAGCTGCGCTACCTCGTCCCGGCGCAGCCCGGCCACCCGCCGCCGCCCGCCGTAGCGGGGCAGGCTGGCCTGCTCCGGGGTGATCTTGGCGCGCCGGGTTGTCAGGAACTCGCGGATCTCGCCGCGGATGTCCTTCATGCTGGCCACGTTAGCGAGGTTAGGCAGGCACGTCTCCGGTAGGGAGTCCCTGGCAGTACCCCTAACAGCAGGCTCTCCCTGGCGCCGATGATGAGTGGTTGCCTGGATGTGTCGCCGCGGTAACGCGGCGGGCTCCCGCGCCAGGTCGGTGCGGGAAAGCATCACGTAGGAAAGAACTTCTGGCGTCTACGCTTCTGGTTGCCAGCAGGCAGGGCGTCAGCCGCGGTATGCGGAGCGCTTCCAGCTCTGGTGTCACGCTGACGGCTGCCGTGCTCGGCTTTTTCATGGTCACCCTCGACGCGGTGGTGGTCAACGTGGCGTTGCCGTCGATCCGCGCCGACCTGGGCGGCGGCATCACCGGGCTGCAGTGGGTGGTCGATGGGTACACGCTGATGTTCGCCGCGCTGCTGCTGTCCGCGGGGTCGTTGTCGGACCGGATCGGCGCGCGGCGGGCGTTCGGCGCCGGGCTGGCGGCGTTCGTCCTGGCCTCGGCCGCCTGCGGGCTGGCGCCCGGCATCGGCGCGCTGGTCGCCGCGCGGTTCGTGCAGGGCGCGGGCGCCGCGGTGATGATGCCCGCGTCGATGGCGCTGATCGGGCAGGCGTACCCGGACCCGGCCAGACGGGCCCGCGCGGTGGCGGTGTGGGCGATGGGCGGCGCGGTGGCGTCGTCTTCGGGCCCGGTACTGGCCGGTGTGCTGACCCTGGTGAGCTGGCGGCTGATCTTCTTCATCAACGTGCCGGCCGGCGCGGTCACGCTGCTGCCGCTGGCCCGTATCCAGCCGTCCGCACGCCGGGCGGTCCCGTTCGACTGGGCCGGGCAGATCACCGCGGTGCTCGCGATGGGCGGCCTGACCTACGGGGCGATCGAGGCCGGCGCCGCCGACTTTGCCGCGCCGCGGGTGGCGGCCGCCTTCGTGGTGGCGGTCGCGGCGCTGGCTGCCTTCCTGGCGGCCCAGGCCCGCGGAATGAACCCGATGGCGCCGCTGGACCTGTTCCGGTCCCGCGCCGTGGCGGTCCCGGTCGCCGTGGGGTTCGCGTTCATCGTCGGCTACTACGGCCTGCCGTTCGTGATGAGCCTGTACCTGCAGCAGCTCCGCGGCCTGTCCGCGCTCGGCACAGGAGCGGCCTTCCTGCCGATGATGCTGACCTGCGCGGCGCTGACGCCGTTCAGCGCCCGCGCTGGCGGATTTCACCGATGACGTGCTGTTCGGGCAGGTATGGACCCGAACGGGGCTGTCGCCGAAACAGCGCAGCCTGGTCACGGTCGCCGCGCTGACCACGAGCGGGAACACCGGCCAGCTGGTCTACCACCTCGGCCTGGCCAAACAGAACGGCGCCAGCGAGTCAGAACTCATCGAGGCGATCACCCACCTGGCCTTCTACGCCGGCTGGCCGAAGGCCATGTCGGCGATGGCCGTAGCCAAGCGGGTCTTCCGCGGCGAGTAACCCAAGCCGTGGCGCATGGCACCGGCGACCGGGCAGGACCGAGACCTCGCCGCTGGACTGGACCTGACCTGAGGCCAGGCCGGCGCCACCTGACACCTGATTAGCGGAAGGTCGGCAGTTCGATCCTGGCCCCTGACCACGCCAGATCGTGATCATGGTTCAGGCGTATTGACGACAACCGCCTCACCCGAAAGTGTCGACACACACTAAACGCGTGCCATGTTTACCGGACGGGCGCACCACCAGCTCAAGGAACCGCCGGAACCTCACGAAGACCTGGCGAGGCGGGCAAACTCGCGCAGACCCATAGTTTAGTAGGTCAGAGCACGCACTCTGCATAGTATGAAACGTCGTCATTGCCGTACAGCCGGAGCAGCTCGCGGAGGTTCTCGCAGGAGGCGTGGAACTCGTCGCCGTCGAGCCCGAGGCGGCGTAGCGTCTTGTGCCAGGGCGATGCCTGCGCGGGGCCGCCTGCGCCGGATTTCGCCGCCTCGATCAGTTCCCGCAGCCCGCTCTCGGAGCTTGAGGCGGGCCCGAGCTTCGACACGAGCGCAGGCCAGCGGGTGAGTATTTCAGCGAGAGTGAGCATGTCTCGTCCGAACTGGGCGCTGGACGTCCTGTCCCCCGGCAGAAGTTTACGCAGCAGTCTCAGGTAGAACCCCCACAGGGTGAGCAGCCGCTTGGTCTCCCGCACCGACTGATGTGGCCGCAATCTCATCAGCGCCCGGAGATGGTCGCGGACCACCGGGTCAGCTTCGAAAAGCAGCACGTCGGAATCGGCGGCTGGCGCACGGGTGCTTTGGCGGCGTGCGCCAGAACCACGGTTGTCATCCGCCACCGGGTGGCCGCCGAGGGATTCGGTAGCCTCGGGCACGGTGTCATCGCGACTCGTCACCGCCTCCCCGGCGCCACCTGCGCTGCTGCCGGACGCCATGGTGGTGGCAGGGTTGCTGGATGGGTGACTGGCTGACAGGTCAGATGGCTGCTCACCTGATGGGGTGTGCAGGCGCATGAGCCGCGCCGTGTGGGCTTCCCGGATCGCGGGCAAGGTCAGGGGGAGCTGGCACAGCTTGCGGAGGAACGACCAGCCCAGGTTCGGGTCGTCCGGGTCGTCGCGCAGGCGGCTTTCCTGGCTGCGGAACACCTCCGCCAAGTCGCGCGCGACGACGCTCGGGTCCAGGCCAATGACAAATTTCGCGTTAGCGAAATTTTCGCCGAGGAAGATGTTGATCGCTTCGAAGACCTCAGCAACCATCTCCGGCGGACATCGGTCGAGGTCATCGATGAAGACAACGAGCATGTACCCGCGTTGCGCCAGCTCATGGACGAGGTCTTCGACGTCGCGCTGCACAAGGTAGAGGTAGCCGGATCTGGCGCGGTACAGCGGGTCGTGCAGGAGCAGCTCGTCCGCCGATGAGGCAGGTGTGAAGGGTCCCGGGTTCGCCTGGAAGCCCGACAGCACGGGTCCCTCCATGATGTCCACCGGAAGATAAGCCCAGGCGGGCCCGCGCGACCAGGTCATCGTCATCGCTATGAGGGCGACGACGAAACCGGCCGCGGCGATCCATGGGATCGTCGCAGGCCATTTCACTCCGAAGGCTACAGCGGCGGCTATGCCCGGCGCCGACAACGGTGACGATAGCAGCGGCTGCAAGTACATGCGTCGGCGAAGCACGCGCCGGACTTCGGCGCCGTCGAGCCGTTCCAGGTTACGGGTGAACCAGTATCGCTGCCATTCGGCGTCAGCTTCGCCCAGTACCCGTCTGGCGGCACGGATGAGTTCCTGGGTGAGACCGGCCCAGACCTCGTCGGCGGACTTGTGTGCCCAAGGGTTGAACCAGACCGGCAGGATTTTCGATGGAGGAGGAACTTGGTCTGGACTGGTTCGCCGCGTGGGTCCGTCGCGTGCTCGCCGGGCAGCCTCGCGGCCAGTGAACGTAGCGTGGTCGCCCTTGCGAAGCTCCGGGTAGATGAACCGCATCAGCGAGGTCTTTCCGGCGCCCCAGGCAAACCTGGATGGGCCAGCCCGGCTTGAGGTGGCTGGGGTCTGATTCCCGGAGGGCTGCGGTTGCTGGTCCCGTTCTGGGCCGGTGAGGCCCATGCGCCAGTCGCTGCTGGTGTGCTCGTCCTCGTCAAGCTTCATGTAGATGAACCGCATCAGCGAGGTCTTTCCGGCGCCCCAGGGTCCTTGTACGG
>JBKQQQ010000038.1:0-3354 GCA_052144275.1 Streptosporangiaceae bacterium | reverse complement strand
CGATGGCCGAAGGGCTGGAGATCGTGCCGCGGCGCACGATGACCCACCGCGGCGCGACCTTCACCGAGATGGATCTCGACGCGGTGCTCGCCCGCCACCCCCAGGTCGCGCTGATCGACGAGCTCGCCCACACCAACGTGCCCGGCTGCCGGAACACCAAGAGATGGCAGGACGTCGACGAACTCCTCGACGCGGGCATCGAGGTCATCACCACGCTCAACATCCAGCACCTGGAGTCGCTCAACGACGTGGCCAAACAGGTCACCGGCGTGGAACAGCACGAGACCCTGCCCGATGCGGTCGCGCGCCGCGCGGACCAGATCGAGCTGGTCGACATGACCCCCGAGGCGCTGCGGCGCCGGATGGTGCACGGGAATGTCTATCCGCCGAACCGGATCGAAGCCGCGCTGACCCACTACTTCCGGCCGGGGAACCTCACCGCGCTGCGCGAGCTGGCCCTGCTGTGGCTCGCCGACCGGGTGGAGGAGGGCTTGCAGCGATACCGGGCTGAGCACGGCATCGCCGAGCAGTGGGAGACCAAGGAGCGGATCGTGGTCGCCATCGCCGGGGAGAAGGGCGACGAGGCCGTGATCAGGCGGGCCGCGAGGATCGCCGCCCGGACCCCCGGCAGCGATCTGATCGCGGTGCACGTGAACGCCGATGACGGCCTGCTGGTCGCTCCGGCCGGGGCGCTGGAGACACAGCGCGCGCTGGTAGTTTCGGTCGGCGGCAGCTTCTGTGAGGTACCCGGCGAGGACATTCCCGAGACGCTGCTGGGGTTCGCCCGGGCCGAGAACGCGACCCAGATGGTGCTCGGCGCGAGCCGTCGCGGCCGGTTCCTGACCCTGGTCACCGGCAAGAGCATCCCGACGAGGGTAGCCCGCCGGGCCGACCGCATCGACGTGCACCTGGTCAGCCGAGACGACAAGACCCGGCTCCGGCCATCGTTGGCGCGCGGGCTGACCGTGCTTAGCTCGCGCCGGCTTGCGGCCGCGCGGGCGAGCGCGGAGGCGGCGGCCCTGACCCGGCTCGCGGCCAGCGTGCTGCGCGGGCACGACGACCCGCCCGCGCTGCTCGAGGAGATACGGCAGATGTTCGGCCTGGACGCGGTCAGCCTGCTCGAAAACCGGCTGAACGGCTCGGGCCCCTACGTGGTGGCCAGTGCCGGCGAGCAGCCGCCGGAGGGGCCAGGCGCAGACGTGGAGCTCCCGGTCAGTGACACGTTCACGCTGGCCGCCCGTGGGCCCGTCCTCGGCCGGGAGGACAAGCGGGTGCTCTTTTCCTGTGCGGTCCAGGTGGTGGCCGGCCTCAGCTACCGGCGCCAGGAAGAGCGGCAGGCCAAAGCGGCCAGGCATACGGCCGACCTGCGCTCGCGGGCGGCGCTGCTCGCCGCCACCGGCGAGCGGGCCCGCCAGCAGCTGACCGCGGCCACGGTGGCGCTGACGGCACTGGCGGAGGGCGCGGACGCACCGGATGACCGCGCCGCCCTGCTCGCCACCGCGCGCCGCGCGGTGGACCAGGTGAGCAGGCTGGTCGGCGACCTCTCCGATCTCAGCCGGCTGCACGCCGGGGCGGTCGAGACCTACCTGCGGCCGGTCGACTTCGACGAGGTGCTGGCCGCCTGCCTGGACGACCTGGGACCGGGCAGCCAGCACGTCACGCTGAGCACGGCCGAGGACCTGCCCGACGTGATCGTCGACGCCACGCTCCTCACCCGGATCCTGACCAGCCTGCTGGCCGACGCGCTGCAGCGCAGCCCGGCCGGCCAGCCGCCCGTGGTCACCGCGGTCAGCCGGAACAGCCGGGTCGAGGTCCGCATCACCGATCAGGGGCCCGATCAGCCCGATGGCGAGGCCAGCCTGGCGTTCCGGCTCGCCCGCGATCTCACCGAAGCGCTGGGTGACACGCTCCGCAGCGAGCGCCTCCCAGGCGGCCACAGCGTGGTCGTGACCCTGCCCGCCGCCGCCCGCGCGGCCGGGACCTTGGTCCCGGGACCTGGTGACGCAGCTACCTGCCCCCGCCTGCCGTCGGATACCGAGACTAACTGGTAAGCATCCGTCACCTCGAGAAGCGGCCATAAAGATGACCCACAAGAACGAGCGCGTGCTGTCCGTCGCCGAACTGGCCCGGGTGGAGGGTGAGGGCGCCCTGTACGTCCGGACCAGCGGTAACAAGGTCGTCCAGGCGCGGCTCGACATCTACGAGCCGCCCCGCTTCTTCGAGGCGTTCCTGCGCGGCCGCGCGTACACCGAGCCGCCGGACATCACCGCCCGCATCTGCGGTATCTGCCCGGTCGCCTATCAGATGAGCGCGTGCGCGGCGATCGAGGCCGCCTGCGGTGCAGGCGTCGGCGAGCCGATCGCCGACCTGCGCAGGCTGCTGTACTGCGGGGAGTGGATCGAGAGCCACGCGCTGCACATCTACCTGCTGCACGCACCGGACTTCCTGGGCTACAGCAGCGGGATCGAGATGGCCACGCACCGGCGTGACCTGGTGGAGCGCGGCCTGGCGCTTAAGAAGGCCGGGAACGCGATCATGGAAGCGGTGGGCGGCCGGGCCATCCACCCGGTCAACGTGCGCCTCGGCGGCTTCTACCGGGCCCCGGCCCGAGCCGAGCTCGCCGCGCTCACCGAACCGCTAAGACGTGCGCTCGATGTCGCGCTCGAGACCGTGCGCTGGGTGGCCGGCTTCGATTTTCCCGACCACGCCTGCGCGACGGCGGACCTGCTCGCGATGTCCCGTCCGGGCACCTACGCCATCGAGCGGGGCACGCTGGTGACACGTTCGGGCCTGGCGTTCCCGGCGGCCGGGTGGGATGAGCACGTGATCGAGGAGCACGTGCCGCACTCCACCGCGCTGCACGCGCACCTGGCCGGCGGCGGGCGCTACCTCACCGGGCCGCTGGCCCGCTACACGCTCGGCTCGCAGTGGCTGTCTCCGCTGGCCCGCGAGGCGGCCCGCGCAGCCGGGCTAGGGGAGACCTGCGACAACCCGTTCCGCAGCATCATCGTGCGGGCGGTGGAAACGGTGTACGCGGTCGAGGAGGCCCTGCGGCTTATCGCCGCCTACGACCCGCCCGACCCGCCCGCCGTCGAGGTGCGCCCGCGGGCCGGCGTCGGCTACGGCGTCACGGAAGCACCCCGGGGGACCTTGTCCCACCGGTATGAGATCGCCGCGGACGGCCTCATCGCCACCGCCCGCATCATCCCGCCGACGTCCCAGAACCAGGCGGCCAGCGAGGCCGACCTGCGCGCCTTCGTGGAAGCCCGGATCGAGCTGGATGACGCCGAGCTGACCCGCCAGTGCGAGCAGGCGATCCGTAACTACGACCCGTGCATATCCT
Source organism: Streptosporangiaceae bacterium (assembly GCA_052144275.1). GTDB lineage: Bacteria > Actinomycetota > Actinomycetes > Streptosporangiales > Streptosporangiaceae > Palsa-504. Next base: position 11 of record JBKQQQ010000038.1, on the reverse strand, counting down.
GCGCGACCCAC
>JBKQQQ010000037.1:0-15931 GCA_052144275.1 Streptosporangiaceae bacterium | reverse complement strand
AGGCGGATCTCGATGCGGCGCAGGTCGTCGATCCGGGCGCGGGTCTCGACGCGGCGCGGGGTGAGCATCGTGCAGCAGTCCTGGTCGGGGAGTTCGGAGATGGCCAGGGTGCGGATGCGGCGGGCCTCGGCCATGATCTCGGTCTTGTCCCAGCCGATCAGCGGGCGCAGGATCGGCAGCCGCACCGCGTCGTCGAGCGCGGTGATGTTGGTGAGCGTCTGGCTGCTGACCTGGCCGAGCGAGTCGCCGGTGACCAGCGCGGTGGCGCTGAGCCTGCGGGCCAGCGCCTCCCCGGTCTTGAGCATGAGCCGGCGCTGGGCCACGATGAGCAGCCGGTCCGCGCCGGACGACTTAAGGGCCTGCTGCGCCCTGCCGAACGGCACCACGAACAGCCGCGACCCGCCCTGGAACCGGTCAAGCCCGCGGGCCAGCGCGTAGGCCTTGTAGATCGACTCCGGGCCGGTCAGCGGCATGCCGGAGAAATGCAGGAAAAAGCAGCGGAGGCCGCGGCGCATCATCCGGTAGGCGGCCACCGGCGAGTCGATGCCGCCGGACATGAGCACCACACCGCGGCCGCTCATCCCCACCGGCAGCCCGCCCTGCCCCGCCATCCCCTCGGTGAACACGAACACCTCGTCCTGGTCCACCTCGATGAACACCGTGGTATCGGGCTGGGAGAGGTTGACCCCGAGCCCGTGCCCCTCCTGGATCTCCCGTCCGATCAGCACCCCCAGCTGTCCCGAAGTGAGCGGGAAGCGCTTGTCGCGGCGGCGCGCGCGCACCGCGAAGGTGCCCGACGTGCCCTTGGTGAGCGCCATCGCGGCGGCGGAGATCGCCTCGGGCGTCTTCGCCACCCGCAGCGGCAGGCACACCCGGGCGATGCCGGGCACGTCCCGCATCCGCTCCGCGATCTGGTTCACGGCCTGCGTCCAGGCCTCCTCGCCGCGCTGCTCGCCGTCGGCGACGCGGAGCAGGATGACGCCTTCGCGCTGGCGCAGGTCGACCGGCAGGCCGAGGTCACGCACGGCGACGCGGATGTTGCCGTGCAGGATGCGTTCGAACTGCTGCCTGTTCCGCCCCTTGAGCACGATCTCGCCCAGCTTGAGCAGCACGCACGGCTCATCAGGGACGGGAAACTCTGGCACCCCCCTAGTGTGCCAGCAGAAAATCCCTATCCCGAACAAATAGTGGTACTGCTTCCGGGCCTTCCCTGGGGCCAGCCGGAGCTCACAGGCGGGTGTTAGCCCCAGTGTTTTCCGCGCCGCCCGCCGATAGCGTGGCGGCATCAGCGAGCTGGAGGGGCGACAGCGTGAGCATCAGGGATGAAGTCCGGGCCTCGGCGGCGGCACACCGCGATCTCGGCCCCGGCTACGACACCGCCGTGGCCGAGGGCCTCGTCGAGCGCATCGGCGAAGAAATCGACAAGCGAGTGGACGCCCGGCTGTACAGCCAGGCGCCCTATCAGAGCCCGCCGCCGCGGCCGCGGCTGCGTCGTGAGCCAGTGCCCGGACGAATCGGGTTCGGCGCCGTGGTGCTGGGCCTCGGTTCCATGGGCATGGCCATCGGGGCCACGGCGGCGGTCCTTCACCCGGGCGACTCCCCCGGGCAGGTCAGCGGCGGCGCAGCGGTGCTGATCGCGCTGATCTGGATGGTGATCGGGGTCATCAACGTCGCCTACGCCCGGTACCGGTTGTTATCTGCGCCGCCGCTATCTGCGGCTTATTTGTGGCGATCCCCGGCAGGTTGTACGGTGCGCTCATGAGCAGCGACCACGAGGCGGAGATCCGCGCCTCTGTGGCCGCGCACGCCGATCTAGGCCCTGGCTACGACGACGCGGTAGCCGAGGGACTGGTCGAGCGCATCGGGGCGGAAATCGACAAACGGATAGACGCACGGCTCGGGCAGTCCGGGACGGTGAGGGCTCCCGGCCCTCCTGCTGGTGCGGGTGGCGCTGCTGGCGCTGCTGGCTTGCCCGGTCCGGCCGGTCCGGAGGGCGCTGGCTCGCCGGGACCGGCGGCGCCGGGATACCAGGGATACCAGGCGCCGGCCGGGTACCAGGGATATCAGGGGTACATGGGTCCCCTTCTGCCGCCCGGGTACCAGATGGGGCCGCCGCCGGTCCGGCCGTCTTCGGCCGGGCAGCGCAACGTGGCGACGACGATCACCGCGCTCGGGTCCATGGCCCTCGGGGTCGCGGCCACGGCGATCGTGTCGCACGACAACCATTCCGGTGGGCAGGCGTTCATGGTCCTGCTCATCTGGGCCGCCATCGCGGTCATCAACGTCGCCTATGCGCGGCGCCCCTGACCGCTAGTTCCGGAGCGAGCGATGTTCGAGAGGTTTACCGAAAGGGCGCGGCGGGTTGTCGTCCTGGCGCAAGATGAAGCCAGGATGCTCGATCACAACTACATCGGCACCGAGCACATCCTGCTCGCCCTCATCCATGAAGGCGAGGGTGTCGCGGCCAAGGCACTCACCGCGCTGGGCGTCAGCCTGGCCGCGACGCGGCAGGCGGTCGAGGACATCATCGGGCGCGGCGCGCAGGCGCCGTCCGGGCACATCCCGTTCACGCCGCGCTCCAAGAAGGTGCTCGAGCTCTCGCTGCGTGAGGCGCTGCAGCTCGGCAGCGACTACATCGGCACCGAGCACATCCTGCTCGGCCTCATCCGCGAGGGCGACGGCGTCGCTGCGCAGGTCCTCGTGTCTTCCGGCGTGGACCTCAACCGGGCCCGGCAGCAGGTCATCCAGCTGTTGCACGGCCGGAGGGAACCGGACGAGCCGCTTTCCGTGTCCGCGCCGCCGCCCTTTTCCGTTTCCGCGCCGCCGCCCTTTTCCGTTTCCGCGCCGCCGACCGGTGATGACCTGGTGGGCCGGCTGGCGTCGTTCGCCGACCGTCTGAGCACGATCGAGCTGCGGCTCAGGGAATCTGGCGGGCGCTAGCCCGGGGGCAGGACGGCGCAGAGCAGGCGGTTGTCGCCGCGCTGCCAGAGGGTGCCGACCTCGGCGAAGCCAGCTGCCTTCAGGGCCTCGACGTGGGTAGCGAGCTGGGTCGACTGGGTGCCGCCGTGGTGACCCGCGTCGACGCGGCGGCGGCTGCGCTCCGCGACCTGACCGGCCAGCGCCGGGTCGGCGGCGGCGGCTTCCCACCAGGCGTGCCAGCTCTCGGGGTGCCCGCCGGGGAAGCGCCGCTGATCCTCGCGCTGGCGCAGCGCCAGGTCAAGACGGGCCAGGGTTGGGAGTTCCTTGCCGTCGAGGGTGAAGTGGTCGCCGTCGAGCAGCAGGCCGCCGGGGCGGAGCAGGGAGGCGAGCTCGGCGTACAGGGCACGCAGGTCCGGCTCGGGCAGCCAGTGCAGCGCGGTGGTGCTCACCGCGACGTCCGGCGCCCTGCCCCCCGGGTTCAGCCCCAGCTGGGCGGACCAGCCGGGGACGCGCAGGTCCAGGTCGGCGAACCGCAGCCCGGGCACGTCCTGGTAGGCCGCCCGGCCGAGCGTGAGCGACACCGGGTCCGCGTCGATGCCGATGACCGTGGCCCGCGGCAGGCGGGCGAGCAGCCGGACGGCCAGCGAACCGGGGCCGCAGCCGATGTCGAGGACGAGCGGGTCGGCCCGTTCGGTTCCCGCCTCGACCGCGTCGATCAGCGCGGTGAACCTGTCCTCACGGTCCGGCAGGCTCTCCTCCTGCTGACGGTCCCAGCGCTCGATCCAGTCTCGTGCGGTGTCGCGGTCAAGTTCGGGCACGCCCTGCCTCCTCGGGTTGCTTGGCCGACTGGCGGTTACTGGCTAGTGTCCCGGTTTTGAGTTCCCTTAACACCACGTGAGTCGTGTTTCGTCTCAGGATCCGGCTGGGTGGTGACGAGACCTCCGGGCCGCGGTCTGCTGGTGGCATGGGTGATACGAGGCTGGAGCCGCTGGTGCTGTCTGATGCCGAGCGGCGGACATTGGAGAACTGGGCGAAGCGCCGGAAAACCGCGCAGGGGCTGGCGCTGCGGGCGCGGATCGTGCTGGCCTGCGCCGAGGGCCGCAGCAACACCGCGGTGGCGGCGCGGCTACGGGTCAGCCGGGTCACCGTGACCAAGTGGCGGGCCCGGTTCCTGGCCCGGCGGCTGGACGGGCTGGGCGATGAGCCCCGCCCGGGCGTGCCGCGCACGATCACCGACGCCCAGGTGGAGGAGGTGGTGGTGCGCACCCTGGAGGAGACCCCGGAGGGCGCCACGCACTGGTCCAAGCGGGAGCTGGCCCGCCAGGTGGGGATCTCGCCGGCCAGCGTGCACCGCATCTGGAGGGCGTTCGGCCTGCAGCCGTGGCGGACCGAGACCTTCAAGATCTCTCCCGACCCGCTGCTGATCGACAAGATCCGCGACGTGATCGGCCTGTACCTGGCGCCGCCGGCGAACGCGGCGGTCTTCGCGGTAGACGAAAAGCCGCAGATCCAGGCCCTGGAGCGGACCGCGCCGGTGCTGCCGATGATCCCCGGGGTGCCCGAGCGGCGCAGCTTCGACTACACCCGGCACGGCACCACGGACCTGTTCGCCGCGCTGAACACCGCCACCGGCAAGGTGATCGGCAAGCTATCCGCCCAGCACCGGGCCATCGACTTCCGCGACTTCCTCGATGAGATCGACCGGCAGACCGAGCCCGGCCTGGCCATTCACGTGATCTGCGACAACCTGTCCGCCCATAAGGCGCCCGCGGTGCATAAATGGCTGCTTGCTCATCCCCGGGTCCAGCTGCACTTCACTCCGACCTACTCCTCCTGGATCAGCCAGGTGGAACGGTGGTTCGCCGAGTTGCAGCGGCGCTGCCTGGACCGCGGCGTGTTCTGCTCGCTCGATGAACTCGCCACCGCCCTGGAAGAGTGGATCAAGATCTGGAATGCCAGCGCACGGCCCTTCAAGTGGACCAAGACCGCCGATCAGATCATCGACCGCATCTGCCGCTACTGCTCACGCATCTCCGAACCGGGACACTAGGCTTCCTTTGACAGTCACAACCTTAGGTGCGGAGATGTAACCGAGCGGCACGACCGGCTCGGCGTCTGCACAGCGCCCCGGTGCGACCGGGTCTACGTGGACACCTCACGCAACGGCACCCGGCGGTACTGCTCGACCTCATGCCAGAACCGGGTCAAAACCGCCGCGTTCCGTGCGCGCCTGTCCTAAGTCAATGGGTGCACACTAGAGATGTCTAGGCGGGGGCTGGCCTGAAACGGGAGTGACGCCATGTTCGAGCGGTTCACTGACCAGTCGCGGCGAGCCGTCGTCCTCGCCCAGGAAGAGGCCAGGCACCTCAACCACAACTACATTGGCACCGAGCACCTGCTGGCGGGCCTCCGGCGGGAAAACCGGGGCGCGGCCGCGAGGGCGCTCGAGTCGGCGGGCATCACCATGGACGCCGTGCGGGCGGAGATTGAGAAACTGGTCGGCCGGGGTCAGGAGGCGCCGTCTGGGCACATCCCGTTCACGCGGCGGGCCAAGAAGTGCCTGGAGCTTTCGCTGCGGGAAGCACTGAACCTCGGCCATAACCACATCGGCCCCGGGCACATGCTGCTCGCGCTGATCAGCCAGGGTGACTGCGTGGCCGTCCGGGTGCTCGGCGGGCTCGGCGCCGACCTGGGGCAACTCCGGGCGCAGGTGATCCGCGAGATCGAGGAGGACCTGGACAAGGGGGGCGGTTCCGCTCCGCTGCGTCCGCAGCGCGCTGAGTTGCCCGATGCGGCCCAGGCCTTGCTGGACACGATCGATGACCGGCTGACCGCGATCGAGCTGCATCTCGGCATCGCCCATCCCGCTCCTGACGCCGGGCCCGAGGCTGGTGAGAGCTCCGCCGAAAATGTCGTACCCCCCTCGTAATGTGTCGTGCATGAACCCACCACGCAGACGCCGCGCCAACCCCCCGGAAGAGCGGTGCGGGTGCGCGGAGTGTGAGGCGCTGGCCGAGGGCGTCCACCTCGACCCGGAAGCCTGCATGCAGGCTGTCGCCGACGACATCCGCACCGTGGGCTGGTCGGTCTCTGCCGTCCTCGGCGATGAGATCGCGCCGCCCTGGGCGTACACGGTAGGCCTCTGGCTCAGTCACCAGGGCCCCGAGCTGACCATGTTCGGCCTTCCGATCGAGCACATGACGGTCATCCTGAACTCGATCGGCGACCGCATCGCCAACGATGCGGTCATCGAGGCCGGAGATCAGATCGACGGCATCTGCCCGTGCTCGCTCGCGGTTCGGCCGGTGCACGAGAGCTGGCGAATGACCAGCATGTTCGCGGTATCGGACCGGTATCACGGGTATGTCAGGCCAGCCTACCTGCAGGTCGTCTGGCCCGACCGGCGAGACCGCTATCCAGGGGATCCCGGATTCCAGTTCAAGTACGAAGGCAGGCAGCCACTGCTGTGGCTGCCGCGTGACGACAACCCGCCCGGCGTATGGACCCGGATCGATCAGCTCTGTTAAAGAAGTTGCCAGTTCACCGCGGGGCTGGTTAGCGTCGAATAGCCGGCGGGGCTGACCAGGCCGACCAGGCGCCGACTGGGAAGACTGTGCTAACCGGAAAGGACGGGGCCGATGTCACGGGGTGGGCTCCTCCGCCGGTTCCCCGTGCTCGGGATCCGGGATTTCCGCCTGCTGCTCGCAGACCGGCTGATCGCGCCTGCGTCGGTGGGGTTCTCCATGGTCGGCGTGTCGTTCGCCGTGCTCAAGGCCACCAACTCCGCTACCGACCTGTCGTACGTACTCGCCGCCCAGATCGCGCCGTCGCTGGTGTTCGCGCTCATCGGCGGTGTCGCGGCCGACAGGTTCCCGCCGCAGCGGGTTATCGTCGCGGCCAACCTGCTCATGGCGCTCGGCGAGGGAACCTTCGGCCTGCTCGTGCTAACCGGCCGGCCGCCGTTGCTGGCGATGATCGGGCTGGAGGCCATCACCGGGACCGGGGTCGCGATTTTCTATCCCGCCTCCCAGGCGCTGCTCCCCCGCCTCGTCCCGCGCGGCCTGCTGCAGGAGGCGAGCGCGATCAGCCGGCTGGCGATGAACACCGGCCAGATGTCGGGCGCGGCCGTCGCCGGGCTGCTGGTGGCGGCGGCGGGCGCAGGCTGGGCGCTGTTGCTGTGCGGCATCGGCATGGTGACCACCGTTCCGCTGCTGCTGTCCATCCGGGGCTCGGATCGAGTTCCGGTCCCGGCTCAGGCTCAGGCTCAGGCGCCGAGCATGCTCACCGAACTGCGCGAGGGCTGGTCGGAGTTTCGGTCCCACACCTGGCTGTGGGTGATCGTCGCCCAGTTCTGTGTCGTGATGATGGCCTGGTACGGGGCGTTCTCCGTTCTCGGCCCGGTGGTGGCGCGCGAGCACCTCGGCGGTCCGGCCGCGTGGGGCGCGATCACTGCAGCGGACGCGTTCGGCCTGATCGCCGGCGGCCTGGCGTCGCTGCGGTTCACGCCTCGCCGGCCCATGCTGTTCGTCGTGCTCACCGGGGGCGCGGTCGCCATATCCCCGCTGTCGCTGGCGATGGTCCTGCCGCTGGCCGCCGTGTGCATCGCGTCGTTCGGCCTCGGCGTGTTCGTCGAGATGATGATGGTGCAGTGGACCGTCACGATGGCGCGGAACATCCCGTCGGACAAGCTGGCCCGGGTCTCGTCTTACGACGTCCTCGGCTCGGTCATGGCGATGCCGGCCGGAGCCCTGATCGCCGGCCCGCTGGGCACCGCGATCGGAACCTCCCGCGCGCAGTACGCCGCGGCGGCGGCGATCATCGTCGCGTCCGCGCTGGCTCTCATCCCCCGTGATATCCGCACCATACGCAGCAGCGATGTCCTGGCGCCTGCGGCGCTCGAGGATCCGCCGGCCGAGTTGGAAACCGCGCCCCGCTGACCGAGCCCCAACTCATCCAGGGCCTGGTCGGCTATGGCTATGGATCTATCGACTTGATGCATTCATCGAACAGAAGGCGCTTTCGACCGGTATAACCCTCAAAGGTGAGCACGCGAATGTCACCGTCGGGCTCGAGCCCGACGAATACTGAACGACGAGGAAGGAGGAACCCGGCGTGAGAGGTGCCCTCCCCTGGTTCTCGAAAAACGCGCTCGCCATGAGCACGGTCGCGGTGCTCTCGGTGAGCGTGCTGGCAGCCTGCAGTGGCAGTAGTGCTAGCAGTAGCAGTAGCACTGGCGGCACCACCTCGCAGGGCAACTCTACGGGGCCCATCACCATCGGTGCGTCGCTGTCGCTGTCCGGGGACTTCTCGGCTGACGGCCTGGCGTTCGAGAAGGGGTACAAGCTCTGGGCCAGGGACGTCAACGCCCGCGGCGGTCTCCTCGGCCGGCAGGTCAAGCTGAGCATCCTCAATGACAACAGCGACCCGAACCAGGTGGTCACCAACTACCAGACGCTGCTCGGCGCGGACCACGTGGACCTGACCTTCGGGCCGTTTTCCTCCCTGCTCACCGCGCCGGCCTCGTCGGTCGCCGCGCGGTACGGCATGGCGTTCGTGGAGGGAGCCGGCGGTGCCCCGGCCGTCTTCGACACGCCGTCCAACCAGGCGGACCACAACGTGTTCGACGTGAGCCTGCCGATCGCGGACGAACTGGTCCCGTTCGTGCACTGGATCGCCTCGCTGCCGCCGAACAAGCGGCCGAAGACCGCGGCCTACCCGATGGCCCAGGACCCGTTCGCCGATCCGCCGGTGCAACTCGCCCAGACGTTGCTGAGCAAGCTCGGGGTCAAGACGGTCTATTCCCAGATCTTCCCCGAGGAGGTCCCCGCCTACAAGGCCCCGGCCGACCAGGTGGCCGGCACCCGCGCCGACGTCGTGGTGCTCGGCTCCACCGACGTGCCGACGGTCGCCGCCTTCATGCAGGCGTTCGAGCAGCAGCACTACACGCCGAAGCTGTTCATCGCCGCGGCCGGCCCGGACCAGGGCGCCTCGTTCACCTCCGCGGTGGGCGTGGGTAACGCCGACGGGATGATGGTGGCCGACGGCTGGTACCCCGGGTACGCCAACGCGGCGAGCCAGAACATGGTCAAGGAGTACGTCGCCGCGTACGGCGGCAGCGCGTCCGGCGTCAACGCGGACGTGGCCGAGGCCTACTCGGTCGGCCAGGTGATGGCCCAGGCGGTCACCGCGACCGGCGGCACCAACAACTCGAAAATCATCTCTTACCTGCACAGCGGCATCGCGCTGAGCAGCGTTCAGGGCCCGGTGAAGTTCGACGCGCTGGGCGAGAACGGAGCAGCGGCGGCCTTCATCTTCCAGTGGCAGGAGAACAACTTCAACGAGGTCCTGCCGACCGGCGACCCCGGGGCCAGCCCGATCATCGCCACCAAGCCGCCGTGGGTCAGCTGACCCCGGCCATGACCGAGGCGAGCAACAGCGGGGTCATCACGTTGCGCAGCCTAGAAATCACAAGAAACTACCGTACCGCTAGATCGCTATTTCCCGATATTTTGTACAACCGCCCCATTAGAGTGGCGGCAGCCCATCTCGGTGCCGCCGGAGGGGAAAACGCTGGCCTGGGGCGTCCCGGCCGCGCCGGTCCCGTCGGTGGCGAGGCGGCTTGAAACGGGCGCGTAACCAGCAAGGACATGAGCAATGGGAAACCATGGGGTGGTGAGCGCCAAGCTGCGCTCCGGCAAGAACGATGAGCGCGCCACGAAATCGACGGCCTCGCACTTCCTGAGTTCGCGGGCACTCACCTTGCGGAACTGGCCGGTGCTCTGGCGGCTGATCGCAGTGATCGTGATGGCGCTGGTCATGGGCCTGGTCTTCGGCGGCCTGCGGGTATCGGCGGCGGCTGACAGCGCGGCCGGATTCGGCCGCGTGTCGCAACTCGCCAGCCTCGGACAGCAGGTCACCGGACTGGTGCAGGCCCTGGAGGACGAACGCGACGAGACGACCGGGGTCATCTCTGGCAACAGCTCCAGTGTCCTCAAGCGTTGGTACAACACGACAAACGCCGCCGCCGCTAGGGTCCAGTCGCTCGCCGCTGGCATCGGCGGTTCGTTCCCGGCCAACATCCAGGCCAGCGTGGCTACCGTGCAATCCGTGATCACGCCGAACGGGCTTGAGGCGCTGCGCAGCACGGCCCAGACCAGCCAGGACGCGCTGGCCGTGATCGCCGACTACGCACCCCCCATCGGCGACATGATCACGCTGAACGACCAGATCGCGCAGGGCATCTCGGACCCGGGCCTCGTCAACGACGTCCGGACGCTCAACTCCCTGTCGCTGGCGAAGGACTGGGCCGCCCAGCAGCGCGCACTCCTCTACCACGCGCTTACGCAGCAGTTTTTCGGTGACGCCGAGCAGCCGGCGCTGAATACCGCGCTGTTCGAGGAGCTCGGTGACAAGGCGTCCTTCGAAACGACAGCCACGCCCGCTGAACAGAGCTTTTTCAGCAACACTGTCGCCGGCCCGAAGGTGAACGAAGCAGAGGGCATCGAAGATCTCATCCTCACCAGCGCCAGCCTGGACCTCTCCTCACTAACCATCGGCCCGAACCAGGCGCCCACGGAGTGGTACCAGGCGATGTCCAGCACGGTCGATGACATGCAGACCGTCGAGCAGCAGATAGCCAGGAACATCGTCGCGCGCAGTCAGGTGCTGCAGCAGGGCGCGGAGCAGTCCGCGCAGTTCACCGCCATCCTGACCGCGGTGGTTCTGCTCCTTGTGCTGGTCGCGACGCTCATCGTCGCCAGGTCCATGATCCTGCCGCTGCGCAGGCTGCGGGCAGGCGCACTTGATATCGCCACGGTGCAGTTGCCGGAGCGGGTGCGGCAGCTAGCCGAGGCCGCGGACCCTGCTGCGAGCGTGGAGGTCGCGCCGATCGACGTGCCGTCCTCGGACGAGATCGGACAGGTCGCCCGCGCGTTCGACCAGGTGCACTCGGAGGCGGTGCGGCTCGCCGGCAACGAGGCGATGCTGCGCAACAGCTTCAACGCGATGTTCGTCAACCTGTCCCGGCGCAGCCAGTCGCTGATCGAGCGGCTGGCGCGCACGATCGACTCCCTGGAACAGAACGAGGAAGATCCGGATCGGCTGTCCTACCTCTTCTCGATGGACCACCTGGTCACCCGGATGCGCCGGAACTCCGAGAACCTGCTCCTGCTCGCCGGACACGACAGCGCGCGGAAGTGGAGCGAACCGGTGTCGCTCGCGGACGTGACCCGGGCTGCGACATCGGAGATCGAGCAGTACGCCAGGGTCGGGCTGAGCGTTCAGCCCGGGGTCGCCATCTCCGGGCAGGCGGTATCCGACATCGTGCGCCTGCTCGCCGAGATCATCGAGAACGCCACGATATTCTCCGCCAAGGACACCCAGGTACGCGTGTCCGCCCAGGAACTGAGCAGCGGGGGCGTGCTGATCGAGGTCAGCGACAGCGGGGTCGGCATTTCCGAGGCCCGGCTCGCCGAGATGAACCTGCGGCTGATCAATCCGCCGGTGATTGACGTATCGGTATCCCGGCACATGGGGCTGTTCGCCGTGGCGCGGCTGGCCGAACGACACGGGGTGCGGGTTCGGCTGCGGGCCTCGACCCCGCAGGGGCTGACCGCTCTGGTATGGCTGCCGGACAGCCTCATCGAGCGGCAAGCCCGTCCGTACGGCGGGTGGTCGCAACCGCAAGCGCAACCGCCTGCCGCTCAAGCCGACTTCCAGGCCAGGCGGACAACCGGCCGTCACAGCAGCGCCGTGCGCTCCGCTCCGGATGGCCGGTCCACGACTGACCGGCCGGTTGCCGTCGCCGGAGCCACGCAAAACGGCGTCGGCGCGCGCGAGCCGGTGCAGGCCGCGGCGACGTCGAGCTGGTTTAGCAGCCAACGGCCGTCGGCAACTCCTGCGGCCGGGAACGGCGGCACGCCACCCGGGGCCGCCCCGCAGGCGGGCGGCGACAGGCCATCCGGCACAGACGCGTGGGCTGAAGGCAGGCACGCCGCCCAGATCATCGCCGATCCGGTCCGCGGCGACAGCACCGCCGCCGGACTGCCCGTACGCGTCCCGCGGGCGAATCTCCTGCCCGGATCTGCGGGGGGCGGCCGCCAGGCAGACAGCGGAGTAACCAGCCGTCCGGCAGATGGTCACGAGCCGCGGACGCCAGCAGCGTCGCGGCCGCAGCGATCACCTGAGATGGCTCGCAGCCGCCTGAGCGGGTTCCAGCGCGGAGCTCGCCGGGCCGAGGGCCAGACACCCCGCACAGCAGAGGGAGCGGATCGTTGAGTTACGCATACCGTCAGGACCTGGACTGGCTGATCACCGACTTCACCTCGCGAGTCGTGGACGTCGCTCACGCAGTCGTGGTGTCCGCGGACGGTGTACCGCTGGCGCTGTCGGAGCACATCCCCCCTGGTTTCGCCGAACAGCTCGCGGCCATCACCGCCGGGCTGGTCAGCTTGATGCAGGGCGCGGCGCGGATCTTCGAGGCAGGCCAGCCCACGCAGGCGCTGGTCGAGATGGAAGCCGGGCTGATGCTCGTCAAAGCAATCAGCGACGGCTCCAGCCTGGCCGTCCTCGCCGCGCCGGACTGCGACACGGACTTGGTCTCCTATGAGATGACGCGGATGGTCGAGGCGGTCGGCGAGGTGCTGACGCCGGCGGCCCGCGCCCAGCAAGCATACTGAGGACGGGGTACGCCAGAGCAGGCCGGAACGGCGATGACCCGGAGAACTCCCGTAGCCCCGCCGTTCCGGCCTGTAGTTTCAGACGTTCTTCTGGTACGAGCGGAACGTCACCACCGACACGGCCACGCACGCCACCGCGAGCACCAGCAGCCCGCCGCAGCGCACCCCGATCGCGGCCCAGTCGGGCTGGGCGGAGACCGCGCTGCGGCCGATCTGGACTACCCAGTTGAGCGGATTGCGTGACGCGATGGCCTGCATCCAGCCCGGCATCAGCTGAGTCTGCATGAACGCCGAGGACAGGAACATCAGCGGCAGCATGAAGAACGTGTACACGCCGATGATCGCCTCACGGGAGCGCAGCGTCATGCCGACTGCGTTGGACAGCGCGCCGAACACCACGCCGACCAGGATTGACGCCGCGACCATCACGGCCACCCCGGCGACCCCGCCGTGGTAGCGTGCCCCGCCGGCCAGGCCGAGCGCCACGATGATCAGTGACTGCACGGTCGTGCTGACCGCCTGCTCCACCACGGAGGCGTTCATGATCCCGATCCGGCTGGCCGGGGCGGCCAGGAACCGGTTCAGCGTGCCGCGCTCGACTTCCTCGATCATCGTCATGCCCGCCCACATGTTGTTGGACATGGCGTTCATCGCGATCAGTCCGGGCACCAGGTAGTCCAGGTAGGTGCCGTGGTAGGCGAAGCCCGGGATGTCGATGACCCGGCGGAACAGCTGCCCGAACAAGAACAGCCAGATCACCGGCTGCACGACGCTGAACGCCAGCACCCACGGCTGCCTGACTAGGGCATGCATCTTCCTGCCGGTCAGGTACCAGGTGTGCGCCAGGGTCGTCCGGAACGGCACGGTGTTGGACTGGGCCGCCTGGAACCGTGCCGTTCCGGACGGAATCGCCGGGTTCGGAGGGGTCGAAGGGTCGGAATCGATCTGCATGGCCGTCATCACTTGCTCACCCCTGCGGTTTCGAGCTCATTCACCTGTTCGTCGTGCTCTGGGGTCTCCGACTCGCTGTAGCGGCGCCCGGTGTGCCGCAGGTACACGTCGTCCAGCGACGGCCGCGCCACGGCCACCGACACGGCGTTGACGCCGGCCCGCTGCAATTCCGCCAGCACGACCGGGACGGCAGCCGCGCCGTTGTCGCTGCGGGCGGACACGTCACGGCCGGCGATGACCACGTCCCGCACCGCCGGCAAGCCAGCCAGCACCCGCCGGACCAGGCTCGCGTCGGCGCCGGCGGGAAGCTCGACGTGCACGGCGTCGCCGCGCAGTTCGCCCTTGAGTTCGTCGGGCGTTCCCGAGGTGACGACCCGGCCGCGGTCCACGATCGCGAGCCGGCTCGTCAGCCGGTCAGCTTCCTCCAGGTAGTGCGTGGTCAGCAGCACCGTCATCCCCTCTCCGCCCGCCAGCCGGGCGATCTCCTGCCACATGGCGGCCCGGGACTCCGGGTCCAGGCCCGTCGTCGGCTCGTCGAGGAACAGCACCGCGGGCCGGTGCATCAGCCCGAGCGCGACGTCCAGGCGGCGCTGCATTCCGCCGGAATAGGTCCTGACCAGCCGTCCAGCCGCCTCGGTCAGCCCGAAGTGCGCGAGCAGCTCGTCTGCGCGGGCCCGCACGGCACCGCTGCGCATCCCGTACAGCCGGCCCTGCAGGATCAGGTTCTCCCGGCCGGTGGCGGTCGGGTCGGCGCCGGACCGCTGCGCCACGACCCCGATCACGTGCCGGACCTGGCCCGGCCGGGCCAGCACGTCGATGCCCTCGACGCGGGCTGTCCCGGAGTCTGGCCTAGCCAGCGACGTGAGGATCTTGACGGTGGTGCTCTTGCCCGCTCCGTTAGGTCCGAGCAGGCCGTAGATCATGCCGCGCGGGACGCTGATGTCCAGCCCGTCCAGCGCCCGGATGCCGTGCTTCTTGCCCTGCCTGATTCCGGGCACGGCGTAGGTCTTGACGAGTTGACGCGCCTCGATGGCGCAGTCGTGAGAACTCACTGGTAACTCCTGTCGGTTGACGGATCGCGACGATCCAGCCCCGCGAGGAGAAACCCGGCTACTCTTATGGGTGGGACCTCGGGTTTCGCGTACTCGCGGGATCGATGTGAGGTTGACGGCCCCGGCCGCTGGTGTTGCCGCACCAGGCCGGGGTCGTTTTGCTTAGCTCTCTGTTGCCCTCGCTCCTTCCTGCTCAATGAGCGCGAGAACATCGTCCGGAGGCTCCCCGGTGGCGTGGAAGTGCCGCCAGGCGTTTATGCCGGGGAAGGTGCCATCGGTGAACTCCTTCAGCAGGCCCCGCACCCACTCCGCCTCGGCCCGGCGCTGCGCCAGGTAATACTCCGATTCGATCAGGAATAGCCGGGGAATCTGGTTGGTCAGCGCGTCCAGCCCCGCCTGGTGCTCGGCGTTGGCCGCCTCCAGCGCATCTAGCCGCTGCTGCAGCAGGTCGATGAACTCGTCCGGCGGCAGGACGGCGCTGTCGCCGAGGGCCGCCTCGAACCTGGTGTACTCCCGCTCGGGCACGCTGAGCAGCTCGCGCAGCCAGTCCTTCAGCTCGGCCTGGCCCGCATCGGTGATCTGGTAGGTGGTCCGCTCCGGCTGCCTGCCCTCCCGGGCGACCTCCACGGCCTCGATGAAGCCGTGCTTCTCCAGGCTCTGCACGATCGTGTAGAGCGAACCCCAGTTGATCTTGATCGCCTGGTCCTTGCCGCGCTCGCGCAGGGTTGTGGCCATCTCGTACGGGTACATCGGCCGCTCCGTCAGCAACGTGAGCAGCGACAGCGCCAGCAGGTTACTAACCTTCCGTCGCCCTGTCCTCCGCTGCTGGGCCATCCCGATCACCTCGCATCCGAGTCATCGTTGCCGAGGACTCGCTTTCAAGTACTCGTAGACGAGTATAGGCATACACGTGCGCCCACCGCAAACCCCAAAATCAAGATCTTTCTCCCGAACGGTCCTCGGTGACAGCCCCGGGCGCCACCCCCAAGCCCTCTGGCCCGGGAAGCCCGCCCAGTCCGGAGCACCACGGACCATACCGTCCCAGCGCAGACGGTACTGAAGCATGATCGCCGACGCGATGCGGATATCGTGTGCATTTACCCCCGGCGGACGGGGGGTAAATGCACACGATCATGACCGCGATGAATCAACCCTGTCGCGACGTGCCACGAGAGTGACTGCCGCGCTTGCGGTGAGCGCGAGGATGGTAGGGGTTAGCCGAAGAAGACTTCGGCTTCGGCGTAGCGCTGGGGCGGGACCAGCTTGAGCTGGCTGGTCGCCTCGGCGAGCGGCACGCGGATGATGTCGGTGCCGCGCAGCGCCACCATCACG
>JBKQQQ010000036.1:0-11418 GCA_052144275.1 Streptosporangiaceae bacterium | reverse complement strand
GCTGTGGACGATGTCTTCCTTGGACTTGAAGTGGTAGTAGAGGGCGGCCTTGGTCACGCCCAGGCGCTCGGCGATCTCGCGCAGGGACGTCTTCTCGTAGCCCTGCTCGGCGAACAGCTCGAGCGCCACTTTCTGCACGCGGGACCGGGTGTCGGTCCGCGGCGTAGGACCCGTTGACCCTGACTCGTGCATGTCCGTTCGTACCCCTAGGCGGAGCCGGGGCCGCCGTTAGTTACTTGACGGCCGGTTAGTTGCGGTCCTAGCATAATGACTTGCCGGCCGGTAAGTCAACGATGCACGGCCTGGGGCGGACGGGACGACGGCGGAGGAGAGGAAGCGGGCGTGGCGGAAGCAGTGGGCGGCGCAGGGGCCGAGTCCGGTATGAACGGATCGGAGCCAGCCAACACGGGGCCGGGTAGCGCGGATCCAGCGGGCGGGGGCATGACCGGGGCGGGCGGGCAGTTCCTCCCGCCGCGCGAGGTGATGATCGTGCTGCCCGGGCTGCTGCTGGCGATCCTGCTGGCCATGCTCGACAACCTCATCGTGAGCACCGCGCTGCCGCGGATCGTGGGCGACCTCGGCGGGGTCGCGCACCTGTCCTGGGTGGTGACCGCCTACATCCTCGCGTCCACGATCACCACGCCGTTCTACGGCAAGCTCGGCGACATGTACGGGCGGAAGAAGTTCTTCGTTACCGCCATCGTCATCTTCCTCATCGGCTCGGCGCTGTCCGGCCTGTCGCAATCCATGATGGAGCTCATCGCGTTCCGCGCGCTGCAGGGCCTGGGGGCCGGCGGGCTGATGGTCAGCGCGATGGCGACCCTCGGCGACATCGTGGCCCCGCGCGAGCGCGGGAAGTACATGAGCTACATGATGGTCGTGATGATGCTCGCCACCATCGGCGGCCCACTGCTCGGCGGGTTCATCACTACCGCCTTCTCGTGGCGCTGGATCTTCTACATCAACCTGCCGGTGGGCGGCGCGGCGCTGGTCTACCTGCTGGTTACCCTGCGCGTTCCGGCCAAGAAGACCAGGCACAAGGTCGACTATCTGGGCGGGTCACTGCTCGCCGTGGCCGCCACCGCACTCATCCTGCTGGCCACCTGGGGCGGGACGCAGTACGCCTGGGGTTCGGCGCAGATCGTCGGCCTGGCCCTGCTCACCGCGGCGGCCCTGGTGGCGTTCTACGTCACCGAGACGAGGGCGGCCGAGCCGATGATGCCGCTGCACGTCTTCCGCAACCGGAACTTCTCCCTCGCGATGGTGATGACGTTCCTGACCGGCCTGGCCATGTTCGGCGCGATGACGTTCCTGCCGCTGTTCCAGCAGACGGTACAGGGCGAGTCGCCGACCGTGAGCGGCCTGATGCTGACGCCGATGATGCTCGGCGTGACCGTCACGTCGGTCGTGGCCGGGCAGGTGACCACGAGGACCGGCCGGTACAAGATCTTCCCCATTCTCGGCGGGGGGATCATGGGCGTCGGCATGTACCTGCTGACCGGCCTGGACGTCGGCACGACCAAGGTCACGTCGGGGATCTATTACATCATCCTCGGCCTCGGCATGGGCTTCCTCATGCAGATGGTCTCGCTGATCGCGCAGAACAGCGTGCAGCAGCGGGACATGGGCGTGGCCAGCAGCGCCCGGATGTTCTTCCAGCAGATCGGCGGGTCGCTCGGCGTGGCCGCCTTCGGCGCCATCTTCGCCCGGCGGCTGGTGGAGTCGCTCGCCGCCGCCGCGGCCGGCTCGGGCGTGCACGTCAGCGCCAGCGGCGGCCAGCTCAACCCGGCCACGGTCGACTCGCTGCCAGCGACAGTCAAGCACGACGTGTTCTTCGCGATCTCGCACGCCATACAGGGCGTCTTCATCTGGGCGGTGCCCGCGGCGGCGGTCATCTTCGTGCTCGCCTGGTTCATCAAGGAGGTGCCGCTGCGCGGCCGGGCCCCCGCCGACCCGGCCCCCAGCCAGCAGGCCGAACTCGTGTCGTAACCGGGGCGACAGCTCACAACCGCCTGAACGGGCAGTGGTCGTGGACCACTGCCCGTTCGGCTTAAAAAGATCTTTTGGCCGTGCTAAGCCCCGACGTAGGGGACGGCTTCGAGGATCTCGACGGTGTTGGCGCGGCCGTTCGGCAGGGAGTAGGTGGCCTTGTCGCCGACCTTCTTGCCCGTGATGGCGGCGCCGAGCGGTGAGCGCGGCGAGTAGACGTCGATCGGCGAGCCGCTCTCCTCACGGGAGGCGAGCAGGAAGGTCACCTCGTCGTCGTCCTTGACGAACCGGATGGTGACCGTCATCCCCGGGCCCACCACGCCGTCGGTGCGCGGCGGGGCGCCGACGCGGGCGTTCTCCAGGATGTGCTGGAGGACGATGATCCTCGCCTCGATCTGGCCCTGCTCGTCCTTGGCCGCGTGGTAACCGCCGTTCTCCTTCAGGTCGCCCTCGTCGCGGGCCGCCTCGATCTTCTTCGCGATATCGACGCGCCCCGGTCCTGAAAGGTGGTCAAGTTCGGCCTTGAGCCGGTCAAACGCCTCCTGGGTCAGCCAGGTGACGGTATCGTCGCGCGTCTCAGTCACGGGCACTCCTAGGTACTGCGCAGGACTACTTACAGTCCGCGGGACCGTGGTCGGTCCTCGGGGGTAATCTCTTGAGGCTAACTAGCGTCGGCGACTAATGCGTTCTAGTCAAATGGGAGCATCCGATCAACCGCTCCGGAACGGGGAATGTCGCACAGGCGAACGGGTGTTGCGGCACTGAAGGTTATAACGAGGGAGACCACTGGTGGAAAGCCAGCTCAGGCTGATGGCCGTGCACGCGCATCCGGACGACGAATCCAGTAAGGGCGCCGCCACGATGGCGCGCTACATCCGCGAAGGTGCCCAGGTCATGGTGGCCACGCTGACCGGCGGGGAGCGCGGTGACGTCCTCAACCCGGCGATGGACCGGCCCGAGATCAAGGGCGACATCGCCGCGGTGCGGCGGGCGGAGATGGCGCGGGCGATCCGGATCCTCGGGGTCGAGCAGCGCTTTCTCGGGTTCGTCGACTCGGGCCTGCCCGAGGGCGACCCGAAGCCCCCGCTGCCGGAGGGCTGCTTCGCGCTGATGCCGCCCGCCGAGGCGGCCGAGCCGCTGGTCCGCGCGATCCGCGAGTTCCGGCCGCACGTGATGCTCACCTACGACGAGAACGGCGGCTATCCGCACCCGGACCACGTGATGACCCACCAGGTCAGCGTGGCGGCGTTCGAGGCCGCCGCCGACCCGGACGCCTACCCCGAGTCCGGTGAGCCCTGGCAGCCGCTCAAGCTGTACTACTTCGTGTCCTTTCACGGAGCGAAGTTCGTGGCCTTGCACGAGGAGATGCTCCGCCGGGGCCTGGAGTCGCCTTACACCAAGATCTTCGAAGAATGGGCGAACCGGGCGAAAGAGCGCGGCGACGACTGGCGCGAGCTCGAGATCACCACCAAGGTGCCGTGCGGCGACTACTTCGAGCTCAGGGACCAGGCGCTGAAGGCGCACGCCACCCAGGTCGACCCGACCGGCTTCTGGTTCCGCTGCCCGCTCGACGTGCAGCAGTCCGCATGGCCGACGGAGGACTATCATCTGGCTAGGTCAGTCGTGGATAGCGAGCTGCCCGAGGATGACCTGTTCGCGGGCGTCCGGGAGAGGGTGAGCCTTTGACGTTCGGCGTGCTCGCGGCCGTCGCCGCGTCCTCCTCAGGCGGCAACGACGTCGAGCCTGGAGTGCTCGGGTTCCTCGTGGTCGCGGCCATGGGCGTGGCGCTGGTCTTCCTGCTGCGGTCGATGACCAAGCAGTTCAGGAAGATCACCCCGAACCCGGAACCGCCGGGCAGTCCCGCCGCGGATGAGGCGGATGAGAAAGCCCCCCAGGAAGCACCCAAGTAAGCTGATGTCGGCGTTTCGCGGCGCGCACCCGCTAGGCCGCTGTTAGCGTGCTGGGTAGCGGGGTCATCGCTCGGGAGCAGGGCATGCGGGTCATTCACGGGATCTGGGCGCACGGCGCGCTCTGCCTGTGGGCCGAGGATCCGGACCTGCCGCCTGTTTCGGCTTCCGCATCGCACGATGTCCGGTTGCCGCGACCGCATCCGTTCGCGTGCCAGGCCGCCGAGCTGGCCGACATGCTGGCCGAGCGGCCTGGACCCGCCGATGCGGTCGGCGACGCGGCCCGCAAGGCCGTCCACGACGAGCTGACCCTGCAGCTGCCTTCCCTGGCCGGCGGGCCGCTGGCCTCGCCGGAACTCCTGCGTCCCAAGTCCCCCGAGCCCCTGGAGCCGACCGGTCCGGGCAGGCGCGGACCCGCAAGCCGGGTGTCGCTGGCCAGCTGGCGGGTGCCGGTGCTCGCCTTCGGGCCCGCGGCCGCGCTCGGCGTGCTCGCCGGGTTCGGCGGATCGGGCGACGCCGCGGCCACCGCGGGCGGGTCGCTGGCCTACCTGACCGCGGTGGCCCGCTTCGCCGCCGACCTGGCCGCGCGCGGCCGGGTGCTGCCCGTGCTGGCCGACGAGGGCGAGACCTACGCCGCCCGGTGGCGCCCCGTGCTCGGCGGCGCCGACGCGCAGCGGGCCCGGGACCTGGCCGCGGCGATGCCGCCGTCCTGCCGGGCGGCCGGGGGCACGCTCCCCGGGCCGTTGCTGGCCGGCGCGCTCGATGCGCTGGCCGACGCCGCCGCGCGGGCCCGGCTGCCGGCCTCGCTGCTGCCCCCGAGACGGGGCCGGACCCCGGCGCGCCTTCCGGTGGCCGAACGATACGTGCTGGCCCTGACCACGACCGACGCCCGCCTCGAGGTGGCGACGCGGCAGGACGACACCGAGTTGGCCGAGTTGGCCGCGGAACTGGACGCGTGGCGGGACGGCGCCCAGATACCGGCAGGGCCGGTCCGTACCTGCTTCCGGCTCGCCGAGCCCGCCGAGCCCGCCGGGCCGGATGCGGACCCCTGGCGGGTCGAGTTCGCGCTGCAGTCCGCCGACGACCCCAGCCTGATGATCTCCGCCGCCGACGTCTGGGCCGGGCACGGGGCCGGCTTCCTGGGGTCCTCCGACGGAGCAGGGGCGGCCGCCGGCGGCGACCCGGTGGAGGAACTGCTGGCCGGGCTGGGCGGCGCCGCCAGGCTCTTCGGCGAGCTCGAGGACGCGCTGCGCGAGGCCGCCCCGGCCCGGGTGGAGCTGGACACGCCGGGCGCCTTCCGGTTCCTCAAGGAGACCGCGCCACTGCTGGCCGGCGCCGGGTTCGGCGTGCTGCTGCCCGACTGGGTACGCAAGGCCCGCCTCGGGCTGAAGCTGACCACCAGGTCGCAGAGCCCCTCGGGCACATCGGTCACCGGGCCGAAGTTCGGCCTGGGCGACCTGGTGAACTTCCGGTACGACCTGGCCGTGGGCGACGAGGCGCTGGAGGAGGCCGAGCTGGCCGAGCTGGCCCGGCTGAAGGTGCCGCTGGTCCGGCTGCGCGGCCAGTGGGTCGAGCTGGACGACGCGCACCTGAAGGCGGCGCTGAAGTTCCTGGAACGCAACCAGGCCGGGACGATGACCGCGGCCGACGCGCTGACGGCCGGCCTGCGTGGTCCCGACTCTGACGTCCCGCTGGTCGGCGTGGACGCCGACGGCTGGCTGGGCGACCTGCTGTCCGGGCAGGCCGACCGGCGGCTGCGGCCCTTGACGACGCCCGCGGGCTTCTCCGGCCAGCTGCGCCCCTACCAGGAACGCGGGCTTTCCTGGCTGTCCTTCCTCGGCGAGCTCGGCCTCGGCGGCATCCTGGCCGACGACATGGGCCTGGGCAAGACGATCCAGCTGCTGTCGCTCATCTCGGCCCAGCCCAGCGGCCCCACGTTGCTGGTGTGCCCGATGTCGCTGGTCGGCAACTGGCAGCGCGAGGCGGCGCGGTTCACCCCGGACCTGCGGGTGCATGTACACCACGGCGCGGACCGGCTGGACGGCGAGTCGCTCGCCTCGGCACTGGCCGGCGCGGACCTGGTCATCACCACCTACGGCGTCGCCACCAGGGACCACGCGGCGCTCAGCCAGCTGACCTGGGCCCGGGTGGTCTGCGACGAGGCGCAGAACATCAAGAATCACGCCACCAAGCAGGCCCGCGCGGTCCGCGGGCTGCCGGCCGCGGCCAGGATCGCGCTGACCGGGACGCCAGTGGAGAACCGGCTGTCCGAGCTGTGGTCGATCATGGAGTTCACCAACCCCGGCCTGCTCGGGCCGGCCGAGAAGTTCCGGGAGAAGTTCGCGATCCCGATCGAGCGGCACGGCTCGGAAGACGCCGCGCGGGCGCTGAAGCGCGCCACCCAGCCGTTCGTGCTCCGCCGCCTGAAGACCGACAAGACGATCATCTCCGACCTGCCGGACAAGCAGGAGATGAAGGTCTGGTGCAACCTGACCCCGGAGCAGGCGAGCCTGTACGCGGCCACGGTCACCGACATGCTCAGCCGGATCGAGGAGGCGGCCGACGACATCAGCCGCCGCGGCCTGGTGCTGGCCACGATGGCCAAGCTCAAGCAGGTGTGCAACCACCCCGCCCACCTGCTCGGCGACGGCTCCCGGCTGCCGGGCCGGTCCGGCAAGCTAGCCAGGCTCGAGGAGATCTGCGACGAGATCGTGGCCGAGGGCGACAAGGCACTGTGCTTCACCCAGTACGCCGAGTTCGGCCGGATGCTGCAGCCGCACCTGACCGCGAGGCTCGGCTGCCCGGTGCTCTTCCTGCACGGCGGCACGACGAAGAAGCAGCGGGACGCGATGGTGGCCCAGTTCGCTTCGCTCGACGAGCCTGCCCTGTTCCTGCTGTCGCTGAAGGCCGGGGGCACCGGCCTGAACCTGACCGCGGCCAGCCACGTGATCCACGTCGACCGGTGGTGGAACCCGGCCGTGGAGGACCAGGCGACCGACCGGGCTTTCCGCATCGGCCAGCACCGGAACGTCCAGGTGCGGAAGTTCGTCTGCGTCGGCACCCTGGAGGAGCGGATCGACGCCATGATCGAGGAGAAGAAGGCGCTCGCCGAGCAGATCGTGGGCACCGGCGAAAGCTGGCTCACCGAGCTTTCCGCCGACGACCTGCGGGCCGTGCTGACCCTGTCCCCGGATGCGGTGAGCGAATTATGAGCGGGTCCTGGCAGGACTGGCCGCCGGCTCGGCCGATCCGGGTAGAGGGCGGGATCAAGGCCAGGAGCAAGCGCGGCGCGATCGGCGAGCAGTGGTGGTCCCGGCGGTTCATCGGCGTGCTGGAGTCCTACGGCATGAGCGGCCGGCTGGCCCGGGGCCGCAGCTACGCCAGGGCCGGGCAGGTGCTCGACTTCAAGCTGTCCCAGGGGAAGGTCACCGCCCAGGTGCAAGGGTCACGGGTGCGGCCCTACCAGGTCCGCATCGGGGTGCTGCCGCTGACCACCGCGCAGTGGCGCCGGGTGCTGCGGCAGCTGGCCAGCCAGGCGCTGTTCCGGGCCAAGCTGCTCGCGGGCGAGATGCCGCACGAGATCGAGGAGGTGTTCGGCGACTGCGGCACGCCGCTGTTCCCGAGGTCCGCCGCGGACCTGGACATGCACTGCAGCTGCCCGGACTGGGGCGTGCCATGCAAGCACCTGGCCGCGGTCTGCTACGTGCTGGCCGAAGAGTTCGACCGTGACCCGTTCGCCATGCTCGCCTGGCGCGGCAAGGGCCGGGACGAGCTGCTCACCGCGCTGCGCCAGATTCAGGGCGCGGGTGGCGGCGCAGCCGGGCCCGGCGCCCCGGCCGCCCTCGACGTGCCCGCCCCGCCGCTGGAGGAGTGCCTGGAGACGTTCTGGTCACCGGGGCTGAGCCCAGCCCGGCTGCGAGCGCTCGCCGCGGCGCCCGGCGCGGTAGCCCCCGACCTGCTGCTGCGCATGTTCCCGCCGCCGCCGGTCCAGGTCAGGGGGAAGGACCTGGCCGACGTGCTGGCCCCCGCCTACCAGCGGCTGGGCGCAGACGACACGGAGATGGGCAGGCCCGGCTAGCCCAGCCCGATCAGCCCGGCCCGATCAGCCCAGCCCGATCAGCCCAGCCCGATCAGCCGGGCCCGCCGCCGGACGGGGCCCAGACGCGGAGCATGGCCTCGGGCAGGCCCCACCAGCCGAGCGGGGTCAGCCGCTCGTCCTCGTCAATCGCGCCGATCACCTGCCACAGCGAGGTGACCGGCAGGAACAGGCCCTCCATGGTGAGGTCGTCGAATTCGTCGTCATCGGAGAGGAAGAACCCGCCGGGCTCGTCCGCGTCGACCTCGTCCGCGTCCTCACCGAGCGGGCCGTCGTCCGCGTCTTCCGGATCATAATCCCGCACGTATGCGGCCAGGTCGGCGGCTGACGCGGACGTGCCCGGACCGCCCTCGGTGAGCGCGGTGATCGCCGCGAGCCAGTCGAAATGGTCGATGGCGCAGATGGCGGCCAGTTCGCTTTCCGTCTCGTCCGGTTCGCCGTCGTCCTGGCCTGGCCGGTCCCAGTCGTCCGGTCCCTGCGGGGACGCCACGCCGACGGCTAGCCTGAGCCACAGCTCGGCGTCGTCGGCGGGAAGGTCTTTCGCGCGCATCCCGCTGCACTCGATCAGCAGCTCGCCCGGCCAGCCTGACCTGGTGATCTCGGCGCGCAGCCGGGTGCTGACCTGGCGCAGGTCCTCGTGCGGCAGCGGGCGGTCACCCACCCGGTCGAGCAGGGCCTGGACCGCGGCCAGCGCCTCGGCGTCGGCGGCGTCCCACTCGGCCAGGAACTCCTCGTCCTTCTCGTCGAGCAGCGCGTCCATCGGGACCCGGCCGTCGGGCAGCGCCGAGGTCATCCACCGCTCTTGCAGCTCGATGTAGGCCCGGCAGGCGGCGGGATCGGCCGCGGCCAGCAGGTCGGGATCGATCTCGCCCGCGGCGAGCCGCTCCTCCAGGTGGCTGACCAGCCTGGTGTGCATCTCCGCGGCAAGCTGGCTGCGCTCGGACTGCTCATCCCACACGTGCAGGCCGATGATGCCGTTCGGCTCGGTCCCGGTGGCTTCCAGCCACGTCCTGACGTCCCCCACCGTGGCGTCGCCTTCGGCGATCGTGTGCAGGATGGCTTCCGCCGACGACCAGAACACCGCGGACAGCGGGTTGCCGGCCGCCAGCATGCCCCGCCTGATGCCGGGCAGCGATCCGAGCGCGTCCGCAGGCGGCACGGTGAGCAGGGCAAGTGCCACATCACGCCTGGTCAGCCTGCTTAGCGGTCGACCCGCCAGGTCGGCCACGCGATCAGCTTCAAGGTTCACGCCTCGCAGCGTACGCCTGTTCGCCCGAAGCTGCCCCGCCGCCGTCCGTTCAGAGCAGCTCGCGGCCGCCGAGGTAGGGCCGCAGCACGGCGGGCACCCGGACCTGCGCCTCGCTCGTCTGGACGTTCTCTACCAGCGCGGCGAGAATACGCGGCGTGGCGACCGCGGTGTTGTTCAGGGTGTAGGCGAACCGCACCGTGCCGTCCGCCTCCTTGTAGCGGATGTTGGCCCGCCTGGCCTGCCAGTCGTGCAGCGACGAGCAGCTGTGCGTCTCGCGATACGCGCCCAGCGACGGCAGCCAGGTATTGATGTCGTTCATCCGGTACTTGCCGGCGCCCATGTCGCCGGTGGAGCATTCCACTACCTCGTAGGCCATGCCGAGCCCCTGCAGCAGTTGTTCGGCGGTACCGAGCAGCCGCTCGTGCCAGTGGTCGGACTCGGCGTCATCCGCCGCGCAGATGACGAACTGTTCCACCTTCTCGAACTGGTGGACTCGCAGCAGCCCGCGCACGTCCCGGCCGGCGCTGCCGGCTTCCCGCCGGAAGCACGGCGAGATGCCGGCATACCGGATCGGGAGGCGCTTGTGGTCCAGCATCTCGTCGCTGTGGAAGCCGACCAGGGCGACCTCCGCCGTTCCCGCCAGGTACAGGTCGTCGGCGGTGATCGCGTAGGTTTCCTCGCGGTGCGCGGGGAACTGGCCGGTGCCGGTCAGCGCTTCCTCCCGCACCAGCGACGGGACGCTGACCAGCGTGAAGTCCTTGTCCCTGAGCAGATCCAGGGCGTAGGCGTGCACCGCGCGCTCGAGCAGCACCATGTCGCCGGTCAGTGCGTAGGCCCGTTCCCCGGAGACCTTGCGAGCACGGGTGAAGTCGGCCCAGCCGCGCTTTTCCAGCAGCTCGACGTGGTCCAGGGGCTGGAAATCGAACTCCGGCGGCGTGCCGTGGGTCCTGATGACCACGTTCGCCGACTCGTCGGGGCCGACCGGAGCGCCCGCCCACGGGATCGTGGGGGTCAGCAGCATCAGCGCCTGCAGCTTCTCCGCCGTCTCCGCGAGCTGCTCGCGCAGCGCCCGGAGGTGGGTCTCGAGCTCGGCGTGCTCGGCCCTCAGCTCGGCCCGGCGTGCCTCGTCGGCCTGGGCGAACTCCCTGGAGGAGCTCTTCCTGTGTGCCTGGGCCTGGTTCAGTTCATGCTGCAGCTTGCGGCTGGCGGCATCGAGGTGGAGTATCTCGTCCACATCCAGGTCGATGCCCTTGGCCCGGACGGCCGCCTTCACCGCGTCCGGGTTCTGCCTGATTTCTCGCCTGTCCAGCATGGGTACGCGTCAGTCCTCGTTCGGATCTCGTTGTTTGCCGGCCGCTACGAAAACGCTACCAGCAGCACCTGGCACGCCGCCCCGCAGTTTCCGCCCGGCCGGTACGGTGGTGACGAGGGGACGAGGGAAGGTGGGGGCGAGTGCTGCTGACGAACCATGTCTTGTCCGGAGCCTTGATCGGCGCGCTGGCCCGCCGGCCGCTGCCTGCCTTCGCGCTCGGCGTGGCCTCGCACTTCGTGCTCGACGTGGTGCCGCACTGGGGAAAGTGGGGCAGCCAGCGCCGGTTCCTCCAGGTGGCGGTGCCCGACGGGCTGATCAGCCTGGCCGTGATGGGCGCCATCGCCGCGGCGTCGCCGTCCGATCGCCGGCCTGCCGTGCTGGCCGGCATGACCGGGGCGGCCCTGCCCGACATCGACAAGCCCTCCAACCTGTGGTCCGGCTGGTCGCCGTTCCCCGCGGCCGTCGACAGGTTCCACTCCCGCATCCAGCACGAGGAGCCGCGCCGCGCCCACATTGAACTGCTGGCGGCGGCCGCGTTCGGCTCCGCCGCCCTGGCCGCGCTCCGCAGGCCCGGGGGCGCCGGCCTATCGAGGTAGCTCAGGCCGAGATAGCTCAGGCCGGGGCAGCTCAGGCCGGGGCAGCGGGTAAGTCAGGCCGACCAGCGTGGCCAGGTCGCCGAGCGTCATCTCGAACATGGGCGCCGCGTCCTCCAGCGCGAACCTTAGGTGGCCGAACACGTCCATCGCCACCGCCCCGTACAGCACCGTCCAGCAGCGCAGGAAGGTGAGCACCGCGCCGACCGGGATGTCGGCGCCCAGTGCGTCGCGATAGCGGCTGAGCTGGTCGCGCAGCCCGGGGTCGATCT
>JBKQQQ010000035.1:0-14111 GCA_052144275.1 Streptosporangiaceae bacterium | reverse complement strand
ACGCAGCGTTATAGCCGCTCGTGACACACCGGCACCGGCGGTCACTCTCGGCCAACGCGGCACTCCGGAAACCAGGGAAGCCGGATCGGAGCCGGGGGTCCCATCCAGGCGGGCAGGCACGGCCCAGACCGCGGCCGGGCGGACCAGAACCCATGAAGCCTGACGGAACCTGCCACACTTTACAGTTATGCGCATCACCGTGCTCGCGGGCGGCGTGGGTGCCGCCCGCTTTCTGGTCGGCCTGAAGCAAGCCGCGCCCGAAGCCGAGATCACCGTCATCGGGAACACCGGCGACGACATCACCCTGTTCGGCCTTCGGATCTGCCCGGACCTGGACACCGTCATGTACACGCTGGGCGGCGGCATCAACACCGAGCAGGGCTGGGGCCGGGCCGGGGAGACCTTCAGCATCCGGGCCGAACTCGCCGCCTACGGCGCGAGCCCGGACTGGTTCACGCTCGGCGACCGGGACTTCGCCACCCACATCCTGCGCAGCCAGCTGCTGGCGGCCGGCCAGCCGCTTTCCGCCGTCACCGAGGTGCTCTGCGCCAGGTGGCAGCCTGGCGTGCGGCTGCTGCCGATGTCCGACGACCCGGTCGAAACCCATGTCCTGCTCCAGGGCCCGGACGAACGCGCGGTCCACTTCCAGGAGTGGTGGGTGCGGATGCGGGCCGAGACGCCCGCGGCGCAGATCATCGGCGTCGGCGCCGCCGACGCCGCCCCGGCCCCCGGCGTGCTCGACGCCATCGGCACGGCCGACGTGGTCCTGTTCCCGCCGTCCAACCCCGTGGTCAGCATCGGCACCATCCTCGCGGTTCCCGGCATCAGGACGGCGGCCGCGGCCAAGACCGTGGTGGGCGTGTCACCCATCATCAGCGGCTCGCCGGTGCGCGGGATGGCCGACGCCTGCCTGGCCGCGATCGGGGTGGAGACCTCGGCCGCGGCGGTCGGCGCGCACTACGGCCCCGAGCTGATCAACGGCTGGCTCGTCGACGATCAGGACAAGGCGGCCGCTGACGACCCGGCCCTGGCCGGGATCGAGGTCCGCGCCCTCCCGCTCTACATGCGCGACCTGCCCGCCACCGCCGCCATCGCCCGCGCGGCGCTGGACCTGGCCCAGGAGCTGAGGTAATGGCCGCTACGCCGGTTACCGTCGTGCCGGTCACCGGGCTGCCCGAGATCACCGCGGGCAGCGACCTCGCCGCGCTCATCGCCGCGGCCGCCCCGGACTTGCGCGCGGGCGACATCCTCGTCATCACCTCGAAGATCGTCAGCAAGGCGGAGGGCCGGGTGGTCACCGTCTCCCGGGAGCAGGCCATCGAGGCCGAGACGGTGCGGGTGGTCGCCCGGCGCGGCGCCACCACCATCGCGCAGACCCGGCACGGACTGGTGCTGGCGGCGGCCGGCGTGGACGAGTCCAACACCGCCCCGGGGACCGTCGTGCTGCTGCCCGAGGACCCGGACGAGTCCGCCCGCCGACTCCGCAAGGCGCTGCACCACCGCACCAGCGTGAGCCTCGGCGTGATCGTCACCGACACGATGGGCAGGCCGTGGCGGGCCGGGCAGACCGACAACGCCGTCGGCGCCGCCGGCATCGTCCCGGTGCGGGACTACCGCGGCGAGCCCGACACGTTCGGCAACATCTTGGAGGTCACCGTCGCCGCCGTCGCGGACGAGATCGCCGCAGCCGCGGACCTGGTGAAGGGCAAGTCGCGGCACGTCCCGGTCGCGGTGGTGCGCGGGCTGGCCGAGTTCGTCACCGAGCAGGACGGCCCGGGCGCGCGGGCGCTGATCAGGCCGGCCGAGGAGGACATGTTCCGGTTCGGATCCGCGGACGTGCCGCTGGCCCGCCGGACCATCAGGGCGTTCACCGCCGAGCCGGTCGACGCCGGGGCGGTCCGCCGGGCCGTCGCCACCGCGCTGACCGCGCCCGCGCCGCACCACAGCGAGCCGTGGCGGTTCGTGCTGCTGGAATCGGCCGCGGCCCGCACGGCCCTGCTCGACGCGATGCTCGAGGCGTGGATCGCCGACCTGCGCCGCGACGGGTTCACGCAGGAGCAGATCGCCCGCCGGATCCGGCGCGGCGAGCCGCTGCGGCAGGCGCCGCTGATCGTGGTGCCGTGCCTGGTCACCGACGCGGCGCACGACTATCCCGACGAGCGGCGTTCGGCCGCGGAGCAGGCCATGTTCACCGTCTCGATGGGCGCGGCGGTGCAGAACCTGCTCATCGCGCTCGCCGTCGACGGGCTCGGCTCCGCGTGGATCTCGAGCACGTTGTTCTGCCAGGAGGTAGCCGCCCGCGCGATGGACCTGCCGGCCGGCTGGCGCCCCATGGGCGCCGTCGCGGTCGGCCATCCCGCCGAGCAGGCCAGGCCCCGCCCGCCGCGTGACCCGGGCGACTTCCTGCTGGTCCGGTTACGAGGTCAGCACGGGCAGCGGGGACCGGACCGACGCGCAGACGCCGTCGGAAGCGGCCGCGGCCGCGCGCCGTTCTTCCGGCACCTCGCCGTAGGTGGTGGTGCGCTGGCGCATCGGGCGGCCGAGGGGTTCGGCGATCGCACGGAGCTGACTGATCGTCTTGTAGGACCCGTGATCCGCGCCGGCCATCCGGCTGATGGTCTCCTCCATCAGCGTCCCGCCGAGGTCGTTGACGCCGCCCTGCAGCACGTCGCGGCAGCCGTCGTCGCCGAGCTTGACCCAGGAGCACTGGATCGAGTCGATCGCCCCGTGCAGCATGAGCCGGGCCACCGCGTGTACCGCCCGGTTCTCCTGCCGGGTCGGGCCGGGCCGGGCCAGGCCCGCCAGGTAGATCGGGGCGTTCTCATGGATGAACGGCAACAGCACGAACTCGGTGAAGCCGCCGGTCCGCTCCTGGATCGAGCGGATCACCCGCAGGTGGCCGACCCAGTGCGCGGGCGTGTCGACGTGGCCGTACATCATCGTGGCTGAGGTGGGCAGGCCGAGTTCGTGCGCGGTGGAGATCACCTCGATCCACACCGAAGCTGGCAGCTTTCCCTTGGTCAGCACCCAGCGCACGTCGTCGTCGAGGATCTCCGCCGCCGTCCCAGGCAGCGAGCTGACCCCAGCCTCCTTGGCCCGGACCAGCCACTCTCTGATCGGCAGGCCGGTGCGGGAGGCGCCGTTCACCACCTCCATCGGCGAGAACGCGTGTACGTGCAGATCTGGGCGTCGCCGCTTGACTTCGGAAGCAATTTCGAAGTATGCTGTCCCAGGCAGATCGGGATGGATGCCTCCCTGCATGCACACCTCGGTGGCGCCGGCATCCCAGGCTTCGGCGGCGCGGTCGCCGATCTGCTGCAGGGACAGCGTGTACGCGTCGGCGTCGGTCCGCCGCTGCGCGAACGCGCAGAACCGGCAACCGGTATAGCAGACATTGGTGAAGTTGATGTTGCGGGTGACAACGTAGGTGACGTCGTCGCCGACGACCTCGCGACGCAGCGCGTCGGCGAGGCCAGCCAGCGCTTCCAGGTCTGGGCCGTCGGCGGACAGCAGCGCGGCGGCCTGGGCGTCGGTGAGGGCGAGCGGGTCGCGTTCGGCCTGGCGCAGGGCGGAGGCGACCTCGCCGGCGGACAGCACGGCCGGGGCGCCCACGGCGGCAGGGCGTCCGGCGGCAGGGCGTCCGGCGGAGGGGCGCCCAGCCGCGGGGTGCAGAGCCTGGCCCGGGGCAGGCACCGTGGTCCGTTCGGCAACTTCATTCCAGTCGCCATAGACCTCGGCGAAATCCTCCCGGCGGTCATGGGTACGGCCGGTGGTGTCGATGGTCACGTGCAGGTCGGTCCGGCCGGCCTCAGCCCACTGGCCCCAGCCGCCGTCCGGTTCCTGCCACGGCAGGCCGCGCGGCTTCGCGCCGTCGGCGGCCAGGCCGGTCGCCGGGTCGGCCAGCGCGGCCACGTGCCGGGCCAGCCGCGGGTCCAGCCATGGCTCGCGGATGTAGGGCGGGTAGATCGTCAGGCGCTCGCGCAGGGTGAAACCCGCCTTGGCGGTATGCGCCGCGAGTTCGTTGATGTCTGGCCACGGGCGTTCGGGGTTGACGTGGTCCGGGGTCAGCGGGGAGACGCCGCCCCAGTCGTCGATGCCGGCCCGCAGGATGAGGTCGTACTGGGCGCCGACCAGGTTCGGCGGCGCCTGGATGCGGGCCTTCGAGCCGAGGATGAGCCGGGTCACGGCGATCGTCGCGGCCAGGTCATCGAGTTCGGCGTCCGGCACGTCGCGCATCTTGGTGTCCGGCTTGGCCCGGAAGTTCTGCACGATGACTTCCTGGATGCCGCCGTACTCGCGCGCGACCTTCCTGATGGCGAAGACCGATTCGGCCCGTTCGGCGGAGGTCTCGCCGATGCCGATGAGGATGCCCGTGGTGAACGGGACGTTGCTGCGGCCGGCGTCCTCGAGCACGCGCAGCCGGACGGCGGGGTCCTTGTCCGGGCTGCCGAAGTGCGGGCCGCCCTTCTCGCTGAACAGCCTGGTCGCCGTCGTCTCCAGCATCATGCCCATGGACGGGGCGACCGGCTTGAGGCGCTGGAAGTCCTGCCAGCTCAGCACGCCCGGGTTGAGATGCGGCAGCAGGCCGGTTTCCTCGAGCACGCGGATGGCCATGGCCCGCACGTAGGACAGGGTGTCGTCGTAGCCGTGCGCGTCCAGCCAGTCCCGGGCCTGATGCCAGCGGTCCTCCGGCTTGTCGCCCAGCGTGAACAGGGCCTCCTTGCAGCCCAGGTCCGCGCCCTGGCGGGCGATGTCGAGCACTTCGTCCGGTTCCAGGTACAGATGGTCCAGCCGGTGCGGGACGGTCGCGAACGTGCAGTAGCCGCAGCGGTCCCGGCACAGCCGGGTCAGCGGGATGAAGACCTTGCGGGAGTAGGTGATGATGCCGGGTCTTCCGGCGGCCTCCAGGCCGGCCTCCCTGGTCCGGCTGGCGTAGCTCAGGAGCGTGTCCAGATCGTCGCCGCGGGCGTGCAGCAGGACCGTCGCCTCGTCCAGGTCGAGCGGCTTGCCGTCCCGGGCCCGCGCCAGCGTCCGGCGCATGGCCGAGGGCGTGACCTCCCTCGCACGCGTGGGCACGCTGGTCTCGTCGGCTTCTCTGCCCTCCTTCGGTCCTTGGGCCTCGCCAGTACCAGGATCGTCGGGGAGAACGCTCATGCTCGCACTTTACGCGGCGAACTTCTCCTGCCCGCGCGGCCCTCTCCCGCTCGGCGGGACCCGGCTCGGCCGGCCGGTAATGATCGTGTGCAGGTACCCCGGAAAATGGGTGGTAAGTTCACGCGATCCTGGCCGTGGAGTCCACGGCGGGCCGCCGTGGAGCCGCGGCGGGCCACGGGGGATGCCGGACGGCTAGAAGGCGCGGTAGTCGCGGACGGGCATGCGCGGGCCGCGGCGCGGGGGGCGGCTGCCGCCCAGCTCGATGAGCCTGGTCACCCGGTAGCGGTGCCCGGCGTAGGGCGCCAGGAGCTCGAGCATGCCGTCGTCGTCGGTGGTCCGCCGGGCCAGCGTCCAGCCGACCGCGTTGGGTAGGTGGTAGTCGCCTACCGAGACCGCGTCCGGGTCGCCCATGGCCCGCTGCCTGATCTCGGCCGAGGTCCAGACTCCGATGCCGGGCAAGGACTTCAGGCGGCGGTCCGCCTCGGCCGGGTCCTCCTCCAGCGCCTGCTCCAGCCGGGCGGCGACTGCCGCGGCGGTGATGATCGTCCGGGCCCGCACGCCCTCGACCCCGGCCCGGTGCCAGTCCCAGGAGGGAATGCGCGCCCAGGTCCGGGGGGACGGGAACACGCGCATCCCGTCAGGAGCGGGACCCGGCGCCGCGGCGCCGAACTTACCCAGCAGGTACCGCCAGGCGCGGTGGGCCTCGCGGCCGACCACCTTCTGCTCCAGGACCGCGGGCACGAGCGCCTCGAAGACCCGCCCGCTCCGGCCGATCCGCAGGCCCTCGTACCGGAGGGCCAGCTCAGCGATTACCGGATGGCGCGCGGTGAACCCGGCCCTGTCGTCGTGGCAGCCGAGCTGAGCGGGCAGGCTGTCCAGCAGCCAGCCCGCGCCAGGCCCCCAGGCCTCGCCGGTCACGACCTCGCCCGGCACGACTTCACCCGGCGCGACTTCACCCGGCACGACTTCGCCCGGCACGGCAGCGCCCGGCACGGCGGTGCGGCGTGACCTGACGCGCAGCGTGCCGGGGCCGTCCGGGGTCAGCGACGTGCGCCAGACGGCGCCGGCCGCGTCCGTGCGGTACGCCGGATCTCCGCCGCCGCGACGATGCACCGACAGCGTGAGGGGCACGTCCAGCGGGAACGGCGCCAGCCACTCGCGGACCAGCGCGGAGGCTGGGGCCACCGCCGCGGTCATGGCCGTCAGACGTCGGAGGAAAAGCGGACCGAGGTCGGCCCGAGCCGGGTGCCCGGCCACACCCGGATGCCGCGGGCCAGTTCGTTGCCCGGGCCGATGTACGCGCCGTCGCCGACCACGGCCTCGTCGAGCACGGCGCCCGGGGCCACCACGGCGCCGCGGCCGAGGATCGAGTCGCGCACCACGGCGCCCTCGCCCACGATGGCCGAATCGAACAGCACGCTGCCGAAGACCGTCGCTCCGGCGCCCACCGAAGCTCCCGCGCCGACGACGGTCCCGCCGGCCACCGAGGCGTCCGCGGCCACGGTAGCGCCCGTGAGCAGGAGAGCGGGCCCGGGCGGCCCGGGCACCGCGGGCGCGGGCAGCCGCCCGAGCACCAGGTCGCAGGAGCCGCGCACGAACGTCTGCGGGGTCCCGACGTCCAGCCAGTAGGCCGACTCGGGATAGCCCATGACCAGCGCGCCGGCCTCGATCAGCCCGGGGAACGTCTCCCGTTCCACCGACACCCGGCGCCCGGCCGGGATCTGGGCGATGACGTCGCGCCGGAACACGTAGCACCCGGCGTTGATGTGGTTGGTGACCGGGTTCGGCGTCTTCTCCAGGAAGGCCGTCACCCGCCCGGAGGAATCGGTCGGCACCACGCCGAACCGGGACGGGTCCGCCACCTCGACCAGGTGCAGCGTGACCGCGGCGTCGGTCTTGATGTGCAGGTCGACCTGTGCGTCCAGGTCGTGCCCGGACAGGACGTCGGAGTTCAGCACGACCACCGGGTCGGCCGCGCCGGTGCCGCGCAGCGACGACGCCGCGTTGCGGATGCCGCCGGCGGTGTCCAGCGGCACGTCCTCGGTGACGTAATCGATGGACAGCCCGAACGCGGAGCCGTCCCCCAGGCTCGAGGCGAACATCTCCGCCTTGTAGCAGGTCGCGAGCACGACGTGGGTCACGCCGCCCGCCGCCGCCCGGGCCAGCAGGTGAGCCAGGAACGGGACGCCCGCGGTGGGCAGCAGCGGCTTCGGCGCGGACAGCGTCAGCGGTCGCAACCGGGTTCCCCGGCCTCCGACGAGAACAATCGCCTCAAGTGGTTCACGCGGCATGAGAGATGAGGTTACACGGCGCTAACGTCCGCAGCGGTCTGTTCGGCCGCGCGCCGGTAACTCGCCATGTGCGCCTCCGCCGAGGCCGCCCAGCTGAACTCCTGGGCCCGGTTGTAGCCGGCCGCGCCGAGCGATTCCCGCCGGGCGGCGTCGGCGAGCAGAGCGCGGAGCGAGTCGCGGATGCTGTCGGAGTCGGGTTCGGTATAGGCGACGGCCTCGCCGCCGACCTCGGGCAGCGAGGTGCAATGAGTCGTCAGTACCGGTGCCCCGCACGCCATCGCCTCGAGCACTGGCAGCCCGAACCCCTCCCCGCGGCTCGGGAACGCCACCACCGTCGCCCCGCCGAGGAAGCCCGGCAGGTCGGAGAAGCGCAGGTAACCAGGGCGGATCACGCGCAGGTGCGGCGGTATCGAGGCCACCGCCGCGTCCACCTCATCGCTCCAGCCTCCGCCGCCGCCCAGCACGAGCGCGGGCGGATCGTCGATATCGGCCACCGCCCCGGCCCAGCCCTTGATCAGCGAGGCGACGTTCTTGCGCGGCTCGAGCAGGCCGAGGAAGGCCACGTACGGCTTGCCGTGCAGGCCCAGCCGGTTGGACACCTGGGTGACCTGCTGCGGGTCGGGCCGGTGGAAGAGCCGGTGATCCACGCCGTGGTAGGCGACGTCGATCTTGGTCGGGTCGACGCCCAGGACGCGCTCGAGCTCATCCCTGGTCGCCTTGGACGGCACGATGAGCCGCGCCGCCCGGCGCGCGGCCGTGCGGATCGCCGACTTGAAGAACATGGCGCCGACCGGGCTGTAAAGCTCGGGCTCGGTGAAGAACGTGACGTCATGAACGGTCACCACGGTGGGCCGCCCGGGCCGCAGCGGCATCGAGTAATAGGGGACGTGAATGACGTCGGCGGCGACTTGCTGGGCCACCACCGGCAGCCCGCTCTGCTCCCAGGCCAGCCGGGCGGACCGGTGGGAGAGCGCCGAAGGCCCGGTGACCACGCGCGCGCCGGGGGCGAGCCGCCCGTACCGCTCCTCGTCGGCCCGCTGGCAGACAACGGCCAGGTCCGCGCCCGCAGTATCGAGCGCGCCAATCAGCCCGTCAACGTACCGGCCGAGCGCCCCCCGGTCGGCTGGCACGTCGGTCGCATCAACTAGTACGCGAGGTGCCACGACCGCACTTGCTCCTTCCCTGGGCCACCCGGGCAGGCAGACAACGCAGAGCTCGCGTCAACCGCACGGCCCCGGCACGCCTTCGTGGATGTCCCGTCAACTATGAAGCCTACGCCCTGCGCCAGGTCACCGGTTAGCAGTTCCCTCCTGGCTGGCCGCAGGCTGTCGCCCGCGTCGAGCACGGACGAGCACTATGGCGCCGCCGTCGCCATGCGCGGCGCGGTCCGAGGCGGCCACCAGCGGCGCCGCCGGCGCCGCCGCGTTGAACCCGTACTTGCCCCCGTAGGCCGAGAGGCCCAGGTACATCCGCTGCGCCCACCGGCTCCTGAACTGGTATTGATACGCGATCACCTCCAGCCCGCGCGCCGATAGCAGCGTGGCCAGCTCGCCGTGGGAGTAGGTGCGCTTCACGTGGTACCGCGCGCAGTGCGCCTGGTAGAGCCGCGGCCACTGCTCCGCCAGCGTCAGCGCGTCCGCGGACATGACCAGCTCGCCGCCGGGGGCGAGCACCCGGGCCATCTCCTCCAGCGCCCGGGCCCCGTCGTCGAAGTGCTCGATCGCGCAGATGGACATCACCCGGTCGAAGCTCGCGTCGGCGAACGGCAGTTCGAGCGCGTTCCCGCGGATGAGCGCCGGCGGCGCGCTGAGCAGGCGGCCCCTGTGCAGTTTGGCCCCCGCGAGGTCGAGCGCGACCGCCCGCGCCCCGCGCCCGCGCGCCTGGGCCGCCCAGTACCCGTCGCCGCCCGCCACGTCGAGCACCCGCAGGCCCCGCAGGTCCTCGCCCAGCCACCGCAGCAGCGTGCGGGCCTCACGGTAGCGGCACACGTGCACCTCGTGGCCGGCCACGGCCACCGCGTCAGCAACCTTCATGAATGAAATCTATTAGGCCGAACGGGCTGCATGCGTGCCCCGGCGCCCCGCGTGCCCCGGCGGAGCGGACACCAGGGGTGGCCCGCGCGGGAATCCCGTGATCGTGAACAGTTTCGGGCGCCATTTGTCCCGAACTGTTCATGATCATGAAACGGACTGGTCAGCAGGAGGGGACGGGCTGGTCAGCAGGAGGGGACGGGCTGGCCCGCCCTGATGGCTTCCAGGTAGGTGACGGCCTGGTTCAGGGTGCTCACCTTGACCAGGCGCAGCCCGGCTGGCACCGCGCCCTTGGTGTCCGCGCAGTTCGACGCGGGGGTCAGGAAGATGGTCGCGCCCGCGTTGCGCGCGCCCACCATCTTCTGCTGGATGCCGCCGATGGGATCGACCTTGCCGCTGGCCTCGATCTCCCCGGTCCCGGCGATGAACTTGCCGCCGGTCAGGTCGAGGTGGGTCAGCTTGTCGATGATGCCGAGCGCGAACATCATGCCCGCGCTCGGGCCGCCGATGTCACCCACGCTGATCTTCACCTGGAACGGGAACTTGTACTGCTCGGTGATCTCCACGCCCATCACCGGATGGCCGCCGGATTCCCTTGTCCCGACCTGGACCTGCTTGGTCTGACCGCTCCTGGAGATGGTCACGGTCAGCGTGCTGCCGGCCGGGTGCGCGTAGATCAGCCCGGTCAGGCCCGACTGGCTGGTCACCGGCTTGCCGTCCACGGCGGTGATCACGTCTCCGGCCTGGAGCACGCCCTCGGCGGGGAAGCCCTTCTCCGCCTGCACTACGACCAGCTCGGTCGAGTAGGGGATGTGCAGTTCGGTCAGCGCGGCGGCGGTCGCGGACTCCTGCGAGCTGGTCATCTGCTGGGTGTCCTGCTCCTGGGTCTGCTGCTGGGTCTGCCCGGCGGGGCATATCTCGTTTTCCGGCACGACCGCCTCGTGCGGGTTCAGCCAGGCCACCAGGGCGGTGAAGATGTTGAATTGGTTGCCCTGGCAACCCTGATAGCTCACCGTCACCATGTTCAGGTGGCCGCTGGTGGGATAGGTCGAGTGGCCCGAGATCGTGATCAGCGGGTGCCCGGACGAGTCATTGCCCAGCGTGTTCAGCGTCGGGCCCGGCCCGAGGATGACGTAGGGAACCGGCACGAGGACGCTGACCGCGATCGCCACGGCGGTACCGATGGAGGCGATGAGCAGCGTCAGGGAGCGTCGGGACATGCTGCGAAGACTACGCGCGGAACTTGGGGATCAGGAGGTGTCTGCTCGCTTGCTTCATGGGGTGCCCACCCACTCGGCGGTGCCGTCGGCGAACCGCTGGTGCTTCCAGATCGGCACCGAGGCCTTCAGCTCGTCGATCAGCGCCCGGCACGCGTCGAACGCCTCCGCCCGGTGCGGGCAGGCCACGGCCGCGACCACCGCCAGGTCACCGATGGCCAGGTCACCCACGCGGTGCACGGCGGCGACCGCGATGACGGTGAACTTCTCCGCTATCGCCTCGGCGACACGCCGGAGTTCGTCCTCCGCCGACGGGTGCGCGCTGTAGGACAGCCCGGTGACCCCCCGGTCATGATCGGAATCCCGGACCGCGCCGGCGAACAGCGCGATGCCGCCGGCCGCGGGGTCCTCGACCGCGACCCGGACCTCGTCGAGGGACAACTCGCAATCGCGCACGGCGATAAGACGGACAACGCTCACGGTGTCAGGCTACCTGGAGGCACCCTCAGGGGTCACGATGACGGCGGCGCGCCCGGCGGACGATGGCCGCGGTGCCGATCACGGCGACCGTGGCCCCGGCGGCGGTTGCCGTGATCGTGGCCTCCTTGCGCGCGATCCGGCGGCCGGCCAGGGCGTGCCTGCCCTTGCGCTGATCGAGCAGGACGCGCAGCACCTCCTCGTTGCCGAACCTGGGGCGCCAGCCGGCCTCGCGGAGCGCGGCGCAGTCCACCACCCAGGGGTACACCACGTACCGCAGGTCTATGGCCGGCGCCGGGGTCACCCCGACCCGGTGCAGCCGCTGCGCGGTCCCGAACGTCAGCCTGGCCGGCAGCTCGATGCTCTTGAGCCCGCTGATCTGCTCGACCTGGTCCTGCTCGAGCCAGCCGTCGCAGCCCACCGCGAAGTCACCGTCGATCAGGCCGGTCACGGTGAACTCCAGCGCGGAGACCAGGTCGTCGACGTGGCAGAACTGCCAGCGCGGCGCGCAGCCCTTCACGGTGAGCAGGCGCGGCGCCTCGAAGTGCCTGGTGACCAGCGTGTCCACGGCGTACGAGTCCGCCCCGACCAGGGCGGCGGGCCGCACCACCGTCACCGTCATGCCCGGGTTGGCCCGCGGCGAGCGGCGGGCCAGTTGCTCGATCTCCAGCAGGTCCCCGGCCACGCTGCTGTCGGTGTCCGCGGTGAGCGGGGCGTCCTCCGGGAGCGGGACGGGGTTGTCCGGCCGGGCACCGTAGACCATGGCGCTGGTCACCAGGACCACGCGCCCGACCCGCCCGGCCGCGGCGGCGGTGAGCACCGTCTGCGCCCCCCGCACGTTGTAGGCCCGGCGCGGCCTGGCGTCGGAGTCGGGGGCTAGGTCGTAGTCGGCGTGCACGACGACGTCGACGCCGGTCAGCCGCCCCGCCAGCGCCGGGTCGCGCACGTCGGCCACCCGCCAGGTCACCCCGGAGACGTCGCCCCGGTGGCCGTCGATCGCGATCACCTTCCTGACGTCAGGCGACGCGGCGAGCCTGACGGTCAGGGCCCGCCCGATGCCGCTCGCAGCACCAGTCACCGCCACGACGGGCATAGGCTGGTACTGTGCTCTGCTGTCTCGGGGGGACGACCCCCCCAGACCCCCCCGCGAGGGCCTGCGCTCGTGGCGAACCGGCCGCCGGGCGTTTGTCACAGTGTGCTGCTCCCGAGATAACGTGACGGTCATGACCCTTCCATCCTGCCGCAGAGCCAACGATGGCTGATCGCCCGTTCGGCTTCGGATTGCCCGATAAGCCGGAAGACCAGGGCGGCCAGGGGTCCGGCTCTGGCTCCGGTGGGCCCGCGGGCAGCGGACCCGGCCAGCCCGGCGGGTTCCCGGGCGCGGGCGGGCCGTTCGGGGGCATGGGCGACCCGCAGCAGTTCGCCGACGCGCTCCGCCAGTTCGCCGACATGCTGTCCTGGCGCGGCGGCCCGGTCAACTGGGACCTGGCCAAGAATGTGGCCAGGCACGCGATCGTGGCAGCGGGCGACCCGAGCGTCCTGGACGCGCAGCGCCGGGAGATCACCGAGGCGGTCCGGCTCGCCGACCTGTGGCTGGACGAGGCCACGTCGTTCCCCTCGGGCATCCGCAAGATCGAGGCCTGGAGCCGGTCGGAGTGGCTCGAAGCGACCTTCCCCATCTGGGCCAAGCTCTGCGACCCGATCGCGGCCAAGGGCGTCGAGGCGATGAGCGGCATGTTCACCGCTGATCCCGCGCAGCTCGGCGACGAGGTCCCCGAAGAGCTGCGCCAGGCGCTGGGCGCCCTCGGCGGCGGGGGCGGCCTCGGCGGGCTGGCGGCCATGATGCGTCAGCTGGGCGGGGCAATGATCGGCAGCCAGACCGGAACGGCGGTCGCCGAGCTGGCCAGGGAGGTGATCGGCTCCGCCGACATCGGCCTGCCGCTGGGCCCGGAGGGCACGGCCGCGCTGCTGCCCGCGGGTGTGGCCGAGTTCGGCCAGGGGCTGTCCGTCGACGCCGGCGAGGTCCGGCTCTTCCTCGCCCTGCGCGAGGCCGCGCATCAGCGGCTGTTCGCGCACGTCCCGTGGCTGCGCGCGCACCTGCTCGGCGCGGTCGAGCAGTACGCCAGCGGCATCACCGTCGACATGGCCCGGCTGCAGGAAGCGATCCCTGAGGTCGACATCACCAACCCCGAGGCGTTGCGCGACGCGCTGTCCGGCGAAGGCCTGTTCCGGCCGGAGGACACGCCCGCCCAGAAGGCCGCGCTGAGCCGGCTTGAGACCGCGCTGGCGCTGGTGGAAGGGTGGGTCGCGACGGTGGTAAGCGCGGCCGCGCGGGAGCGTCTCACGCACGCCGACGCGCTGGCCGAGGCGATCAGGCGGCGCCGGGCCACCGGCGGACCCGCGGAGCGGACCTTCGCCACCCTGGTCGGCCTGGAACTGCGCCCGCGCCGGCTGCGCGAGGCGGCGACCATCTGGCAGGGCCTCACCGAGGCCCGGGGAATCGACGGGAGGGACGCGCTGTGGGCCCACCCGGACCTGCTGCCCGCGGCCGATGACCTGGAAAATCCCGACTCGTTCGTGCACGGCCAGCCCGAACTGGACATCTCGGACCTCGAGGACGACGGCGACTGACGCAGGATTATCACTGCGTGAAGCCAGCTGCCCACTGCAGGTCAGGCAATCTTGTCGTCCGGTGACTTGATGTGAATCAAGGCCGCAAAAGACGCCGAACCCGCGTGATCATAGAAATGACCCTGCTCCGGGATTACCTGCCCCGGCCTGTTCGCCGCACCGGATGAATTACCGCGAAAAGGTATGCCAGACGGGGGCGGGGCCCGCATGATGGGAAGCCACACAGGGCAGGAGTCCGGTATGGACCATCCAGAGTATACAGATGTGGTCGTGATCGGCTTGGGACCGGGCGGCGAATACGCGGCCGGGAC
>JBKQQQ010000034.1:0-6499 GCA_052144275.1 Streptosporangiaceae bacterium | reverse complement strand
TCGAGCACGCCGAGGTCGGTGTAGGCCCGCTGGACCTTCTCGCCCCACAGCCCGATGTCCTTCACGCACGGGACGATCCGGCTGAACAGCAGGGCGCGGAAGGCCTGCTGCATCGGCGAGTGCTCGGTGAACTCCAGGCATTCCTCGACGTCGAAGCCCATCCGCTCCCAGACTTCCTGGGCGCGGAACCGGTTGCGCATCAGGTAGCAGCCCTCGACCACGAACTCCTCGCGGTCGGCGCGTTCGGCGTCGGTCAGGCCAGCGTAATAATCCCGCAGGGCCAGGCGCCCGAACGCGACGTGCCGGGCCTCGTCCTGCATGACGTACGCGAGCATCTGCTTCACCAGGGCGTTGCCGGTGATGTCGCGGTGCACCCCGAACGCCGCCAGCGCCAGCCCCTCGATCAGCACCTGCATGCCGAGGTAGGGCATGTCCCAGCGGGAGTCGCCGAGCGCGTCGGCGAGCAGCCGGGCCAGGTCGGCGTTGACCGGGTAGTACAGGCCGATCTTGTCGCGGATGAACCGGTGGAACAGTTCCACGTGCCGGGCCTCGTCCATGGCCTGGGTGGCGGCGTAGAACTTGGAGTCCATGTCGGGCACCGACTCCACGATCCGCGCGGCTACGGTGAGCGCGCCCTGCTCGCCGTGCAGGAA
Source organism: Streptosporangiaceae bacterium (assembly GCA_052144275.1). GTDB lineage: Bacteria > Actinomycetota > Actinomycetes > Streptosporangiales > Streptosporangiaceae > Palsa-504. Next base: position 5,846 of record JBKQQQ010000034.1, on the reverse strand, counting down.
CTGGCTGAACAGCCAGGATCCCAGGTGCTGGCCGAGCTCATCGCGTTCGGCCTGCGACAGCTTCTCCCACTGCCGGGACCCGTAGATGGGGACAAGTTCCTCCGAGGTCTCCATCACGTTGCAGGGATCGACGGGCAGAGACCAGTCGATCCGCTTGGTGGCGTCCCACTGCTTGTCCTTGCCCCGCTGGTACAGGTCGAGCAGCCGCTGCCGCCCCCCGTCGTACTCCCAGGAGAACCGCGCGGCCCCGGTCGAGGGCACGTCCCAGGTGCCCGCCTCCACCGGCGTCGTGTACAGGTCATAAGTGCTCACGGCGGCCTCCTCGGCGGCGCGGGACGGCGGCGTACCCTTCTCTTATTACTACTCAGTAACTAAGGCCCGCGCAATGCCCGGAAGGGAAAACTTACGGCCGGATCCCCGGTCCGGGAGCCGTTATGCGTCATCCCTTGTTGCCCGGTAGGCGCCAGCCGGTTCCCTCGCGCGGCGGCTTACGGCCTGAACCGGTAGCCCATGCCCGATTCGGTGAGCAGGTAGACGGGCCGCGATGGTTCGGGTTCGAGCTTGCGGCGCAGCTGGGCCAGGTAGACCCGCAGGTAGTTGCTCTCGGTCTCGTATGCGGGACCCCAGACCTCCCGCAGCAGCTGCCGCTGGGTGACCAGGCGGCCGGTGTTGCGGACCAGGATCTCGAGCAGCTGCCATTCGGTGGGGGTCAGCCGGACGCCGGACCCGTCCGCCCGCACGACCTGCTTGGCCGCCAGGTCCACGGTGAAGTCGGCCGTCACGACCACCGGCTCGTCCGGCGCGGGCGACGCCCGGCGGACCGCCGCGCGCAGCCGGGCGAGCAGCTCGTCCATGCCGAACGGCTTGGTCACATAGTCATCGGCGCCCGCGTCGAGCGCGGCCACCTTCTGGCTCTCCTGACCCCACGCGGACAGGACGATGATCGGGATCGATGTCCAGCCGCGGACGCCGTGGATCACCTCGGTGCCGTCCATGTCCGGCAGCCCGAGGTCCAGGATGATCACGTCGGGGCGGTCGCGGGCCACCGCGGCCAGCCCGCTGGTCCCGTCCACCGCCGTGCTGACGTCGTATTCGCGGGCGCTGAGGTTGATCCGCAGCGCCCGCAGGATGGAAGGCTCGTCGTCGACGACGAGCACTCGCGTCATGACCCCGCGCCGAGCGCGGACTTGTCCCCGCTCGCCACCGGGAGCGCGATCTGGACCGTGAGACCGCCCCCCGGCGTGTCCTTGGCCATGATCCGGCCGCCCATGGCCTCGGCGAAGCCCTTGGCCACCGCGAGCCCGAGCCCGACTCCTGGGTGGCGGTCGCCGACCCGGGTGAGCGGCCGCGCGGCGGCTTGCCCGACGCGCGCGCTCGGGTAGGTACTGAACGGCTCGAAGACGCGCTCCTTCTGCTCGTCAGGCACGCCCTGGCCGTGATCCACCACCTCGAGCAGCACCGTGTCGCCGACCAGCTCGGCGTGCAGCTCGGGTGGCCGCGCGGGCGGTGAGTACCGCAGCGCGTTCGAGAAGAGGTTGGCCAGGATCCGCTCGAGCAGCCCGGGATCGGCGAGCACCAGCGGGAAGCCGTCGGGCACCGCCATCTCGAGCCGCAGGCAGTCGTCGAGCCCGAGCAGGGCGGCCGGCGCCACCTCGTCGATCGCCGTCGGGCGCAGGAACGGCTGCAGCGATCCCGTGTGCAGGCGGCTCATGTCCAGCAGGTTGCCGATGAGAGCGTCGAGCCGGTCCGCGTTCTGCTCGATCGTCGCCAGCAGGTCGGCCTGGTCGGCCTCGGACCATTCCACGTCCGTCTGCCGCAGGCTGCTCACGCTGGCCTTGATCGAGGCGAGCGGCGTGCGCAGGTCGTGGCTGACCGCCGCCAGCAGCGCGGTCCGCATCCGGTTGCCCTCGGCCAGCGCCTCGGCCTGGGCGGCCTGGGTGCGGAGCCGTTCCCGGTCGAGCGCGGCCGCCGCCTGCGCGGCATAGCCGGCCAGCAGAGCCGGGGTGGCCGACTCGGCCTGCCCGGTGACCAGCAGGATCAGGTCGCCGCGGATGTCGATGCGCGAGGCCGCGGGCAGGCTGCCCGTCACCCCGCTTGAGGCCGCCCGCACCCACCGGCCGCCGGCCCGCTCCTGCAGTTCGGCCTGGCCGCCATGGGTCCTGGTGAGGTGGTCGAGAATGGCCGCGGGCGAGTCGGCGCCGCCTAGCACGGTCTGTGCCAGCTCGAGCTGCGCGGCCGCCTCTTCCCTGGCCCGCGCGGCCTGGACGGCGCGCCGGGCGGCCAGGTGGACCACGCTGCTGACGGCGACCGCGACCGTCACGAAGAGCAGCAGCGCCAGCAGGTTCTTGGGCTCTTGGATGGTGAACGTATGCAGCGGCTCGGTGAAGTACCAGTTGAGCAGGAGGCTGGCGGCCACGGCGGCGAGCACGGCCGGCCAGAAGCCGCCGAGGACCGTGATCGTGACCACCGCGACCAGGTAGATGAGCAGGTCGTCGGCCAGGTTCAGGTGCTGGCGCCAGGCCGCGAGCACCGCGGTGAGCAGCGGAAGCCCGACGGCGGCGAGGACCACGCCCGCCACGAGCCGGCGGCCGCCTATCCCGCCGAGCGCGCCGGCCAGGGTCGCCGTCCGGCCCGCGGGCCTGGCGTCCGGCGCCGTCTGGTCTCCCTTCGGGGTCTTCGGGTCAGGGCGGCCGGCTCGCATGCCCGTATACGTACCCATGCTTACCAGTGTGAGTCGTCGGGCGTACCAGCGGAACACCAGGCCAAGACCGGCGCCGGCCAGCGCGCTCACGGCGATGACGAGGGCCGCGTGGCCGGCGGCAGGACCGGTCGGCCGCAGCTGCGCGTAGGGCGGCCGGGAGAATCCGACCGTGGTGAGCCAGCCGATGCCGGCCAGCAGGACCGCCGCCACCGGCTCGGCGGCGAACGACACCACCCCGGCGACGGTCGCGCAGGCGATCAGCACCCCGGTCGCGGGCAGGCGGCCGTGCAGGCCGGCCGCTACCGTGCCCACGGCCAGGAACATGGCGAAGCCGACCGGCAGCGCGTAGGGCGCCGGTATCGCGCACTGTGGTGGACCGTGTCTCATCCCTTGCTATTTCAGCCGCGCTACCAGGCAATTCAAGCGGTCTTGACGGAACCTTAACGCCGGGCTAAGAAAGCTTGACGGGCCGCATACGGCGGCCCGCCGGCGGGGAGAATAGCGTCGGATGACATGATCAGCACGCGAGGGCCCGGGACGGAGCGAAAAGCCTAGTGGCGACGCGTAAGGCGACCAGCCTGCTCGACCGCGGCCCCGGGGATGTGATCCCGGAGACCTTCTGGTACAACGCGAAGCGCCGCCTGCTCGGGCCGCCGATGATCAACGCGCAGCTCCGGGAGCAGCGGCTGTCAAAATTTCTCGCGCTGGGCGTGCTGTCCCCGGACGGCATCTCCTCCTCGGCCTACGGCACCGAGGAAATCCTCATTGAGCTGATCCAGCTCTTCGGCATCACCGCGTTCGCGGTGCTGATGCCGATGACCGCGGTGATCTTGTTCGTCATGCTGCTCGTGGTGCTCCTGTATCGCGAGGTCGTCGTCATCTACACCCGGGCCGGCGGGTCCTACGTGGTGGCCAGGGACAACTTCGGGCCGCGGATCGCGCAGGTCGCCGCCGTGGCGCTGCTGATCGATTATGTGGTCACCGTCGCGGTGCAGATCGCCGCGGGCACGGCGGCTGTCGCCTCGGCGTTCCCGGCCATCGGCCCGTACGTGACGCCGATATCGATCGGCGTCATCCTGCTGATGTGCTTCGGCAACCTGCGCGGCATCCGGGAGGCGGGCAAGATCTTCGCGCTGCCCACCTACCTGTTCGCCGGGTCGGTCATCCTGATGATCGTGGTCGGGATCATCCGCGAGGCGCTCGGTAACCTGCCGCAGCAGAACATCTACGCGCTCCACGGGCTTTTCAAAATCGGCCCTGGCGCCTCCAGCTTTACCAGCTTGGTGATCATCTTCACGCTGCTGAAGGCGTTCGCCAACGGGGGTGCCTCGCTGACCGGCATCGAGGCGGTCTCCAACGCCGTCAGCGCATTCAAGCCCCCCGAGGGCCTCAACGCCCGCCGGGTCCTGGTGATGGAGGGCCTGATCCTCGGCACGCTGGTGGCCGGCATCTCCTGGATTGCGCACCTGACCCACGCCGCCCCCTTCAAGGTCGGCTACCCGACCGTGATCTCGCAGGAAGCGGACATAGTGTTCGGGTCCGCCGGGCACTTCATGTTCTGGGTGGTGCAGGCGGCGACCGCGCTCATCCTCTACACCGGGGGAAACACGAGCTTCAACGGTTTCCCGTTCCTGACCAGCTTCGTCGCCGAGGACTCCTTCCTGCCGCGATGGTTGATGAAGCGCGGCCAGCGGCTGGTCTTCTCCAACGGCATCATCGTGCTGACGATCCTGTCCGTGACGCTGATCGGGGTGGTCGGCGCCAACGTGAACGCGCTCGTCCCGTTCTACGCGATCGGCGTGTTCACCGCCTTCACGATGGCCGGGTTCGGCATGGCGAAGTACTTCCGCACGCACCAGGAGGTACCAGGCTGGCGGCACAAGCTGGTCATCTGCTTCTCCTCCGGGGTGCTCACCTCGATCGTGGTAGTGATCTTCGCTTGGGTGAAGTTCACCTCGGGCGCCTGGCTGATCCTGATCATCTTCCCGATCGGGGTGTTCGCGCTGATCCGGCTCAACCGGGAGTACCGCACCGAGGCCCGGGTCCTCGAGACCATCAGCGAGCGCCGGGCGTCATCCGGCGGGGTCCAGCGTCCGCCGAACTACTCCCGCCGTGTGGTCATCGTCTTCGTCGATGACTTCGACCTGTCCACCGTGGCCGCGCTGCGGTACGCGAAAAGCCTGCGGCCCACGGTCGTGCGCGCCGTTCACTTCGTCATCGACACTCAGAAGGCGGAGCAGTTGCGGGTCGCCTGGCTGCCCGATCGCAGCGTGTCGCTGGAGTTCATCGACTGTCCGGACCGGAGGCTGAACCGGGCCGCCGTCGAGCTAGTCAGCCGCGAAGCGGAAACGCCAGGCACGCAGGTGACCGCGATCTTGCCCAGGCGCAGCTTCTCGCCGCTGCTCGGCCGGCTGCTGCACGACCGGACGGCGGACAAGATCGCCGGCGTGGTGAGCCGGGTGCCGAACGCCGCGGCCACCATCATCCCGTTCGACGTGCAGAACCGGGTGCACGTCCTGCATGAGCGCCAGGCCGTGCACGACGGGCAGGCGCCCGCATCCGTGACCACGCCGCCCGGCCCGCCCGCTGACGGCGCGGCGCCCGGACACCAGGAGGTCAAGGACGTCCAGGCGGCGGACGCGGCCGCGGCGCCGGCCGAGGACAAGTCCGAGCCGCTGCCCGGCGCCGGCACTTACGACCGGCCCGTACCGCCGCCGGACGTCACCCCCATCGGCTCCCTGCACCAGCCAGGCCGGGCCACCGTCGAGGGCCGCGTCCGGGTCGTCGAGATCCGGTCGGTGGAACGGAACTCCGTGCTCGCCTGCGAGATCGCCGATTCCACCGGTGACCTCACCGCGTTGTTCTACGGCCGCTCCCGCATTCCCGGCCTGATGTGCGGGTCCCGGGTCCGGCTGCGTGGTCCAGTCGGCATCAAGCACAGCGCCCCGGTCATGATCAATCCTGCGTACGAGCTCATCGTCTCAGGCAGGCCCGCGGGGGAAAACGAATAAATGAGCCGAACGGTCTGGCGTTACCGCCCCGGTTAAACAGCAGGAAAGAGTAGCTCGTAGGCGGGGTTGATCATCACCGGGTGGCCGTCGGCCCGGATGCCGACCGAGCCCTTGAAGCGGACGCGGGCACTGCA